>JAMPEO010000140.1 GCA_023665105.1 Candidatus Gastranaerophilales bacterium
TTGAAAAACATCTTTCACAGAACAAATTCACAGACAAAATTTCACAAAAAACTAATAAACTGCAAACATTAAATAAACAAAGGGCTGAATATTTATTTATTCAGTCCTTATATTTTATATAGATAAAATTTATGATAAAATCAGATAAATAAAGAGAGAAAAGGTATGTCTAATTTTAAGTTCTTAGAAAAAATTGATACAAATCTATTTCAAATAATAGCTGATGCAGAAAAACTATATAGAGATGAATATTTTGAACAAAGTATTGTTCAAACAAGACGTTTTGCAGAAAACGTATGCAGAAACTTATTAGGAGAAAGAGTCATACCCGATTCAACCTTTGATGAATGCCTTGCAACATTACAAGATATATACACAAAAAATATAAGACAAAGAGAACTCATTGATGACTTATATTTTCTAAAAAAGCAAGGAAATGCTTCTGCACATGGAGCTGCGGTAAAACAAGATGGAAATATTGCATTAGACTGTATAAAAAGAGCCTTTGAGATAGCTATAAATTATGCTATAACAAATTGTGCACCTAAAAAAGTCGAAAAGCTAGAGTTCTCAGAAGAAGTACTTATCATGGGAGAAAAAAAGAAAAAAAGTTCTCTCAAAGAAAAATACATTGCAAAGAAGAAAACAGCAAAAAAGAATAATCAAATCTATAAAAAGAAAAAAGAACAGGCAAAACAATATGTATACCCAAGCCTTATCGAAAACAGAAAATCCGCACACAAAATTAACTTCATTGGAGGTTTAGTCCTAATATTATCAATAATAATGTATATCTACATCACATTCTTTTTAAAGTAATCATTTTCTTCTAAAATAGTTCTTTTAGCATTTTTCCAAAGGTTATCATATTCTTCAAAGGAATATTCTTCTAATGGTTTTTCTGCAAGTTGTTCCATCATTCTAAAACGCTTCATAAATTTTTGATTTGCACGCAATAGAGCCTGCTCTGCATCAATCTTATACCATCTTGCGAGGTTAACTGTTGCAAAAAATATATCACCCATTTCATCTTCCATTGCATCTTTATCATTGTTATTAACAGCCTCAAAAAATTCATCATATTCTGATTTAATACAATCCTGCAATGTTTCAACTTTATCCCATTCAAACCCTACCTTTATTGCACGCTTACTAATTTTTTGGCATGCCATTAGAGCTGGAAGTGTAATAGGAATTCCATCCATTTGAGATTTTCGTTCTGTTTTTTCCTCTTTTTTCAGTTTTTCCCAATTATCAACAACGTCTTGTGGAGTATCTACATGAACATTTCCAAAAACATGGGGATGCCTATGAATTAATTTATCCTTTAATTCTTTTGCAACATCTTCTATATCAAAATCTTGTGCTTCTTTTGAAATTTGTGAATGCAACAATACTTGCAATAAAACATCGCCTAATTCTTCTCTTAAATGTTCAGGTTTATTCTCTTTAATAGCTTCTACAGCTTCATAAGCTTCTTCAAGCATGTTGGGAGTTAAACTTTCATGAGTTTGTGCTCTATCCCAAACACACCCGTTTTCGCTTCGTAATATTTCAATAACTCCAATAAGCTCTTCTAAATTTTTATATTTCATCACAAATTTCTCCAAAATCAAGATTAAAATAATTTTATGCCATACAAAAATAAAGGTCAAATTTCAAGAAATTTATATAAAAATATTGTAAATATTTGTAACACAAAAGCGTCAAAAGTAGCAAATAATAAAGTTTTCATACGTTTTTATATGTGTGTAGTTATCCATTTGGAGTGTGTGAAATGATAGGAATTCAAAACCAACCACAGCTAAATCACAGTAATAGCGTTAAATTCATGTCAAATAAGCCTTGGGAAGAAAAAGTAAATCTAGATAATGACGATTACGATTCATTTGATTCAAGTGCTTCTGAAAACGAAGAAAATGAAGAAATTGATAACGAAGAACAAGGTGACATAAAAGACAAAATTAAAAACGAACGAGATGCAGAAAAAGATAAAATCGATAAAACTCAAAAAGGTTGGGAAGAATTTGCTAATGAATTAGAAAGTTCAGATAATAAGGCTGTTAAAAAGATGGGGACAGGTGCGAGATTTATAGCATCTGCTGTTGGTTTAGCAGGGACTTTTGTAGTTTCTAAATACTCATCAAAATTGACTATTGAAACATTAAAAAGTTTCGGTAAATCAAATACAATGAAAGGAACAATGGAAACTATTGAAAGTGCTAAAAAACCACTAATTGACATGTGGAATGGTGCAAAGAAATTAGCAACTGACTTAGCTGAAAAACCTGCCGTTAAAGAAAAAATAGAGGCATTCAAAAATTCTAAACCAGGAAAAGCTGTTTCAGACTTCTTCGCAAATGAAAAAGTAAAAAAAGTGACAGAACCAATTAAAAATACTATTGATTCAATTAAAGATACAAAAATCAATGGCGAAAAACTTCAAAGTGCAGCAGAAAACACAATGGCTGCAACAGCAACAGGCTCTGTTTTAGTAGATAATTTAACAGGCAGAAATGATAATAAATCAGCAATAGAACTAGCAACTGGTTCTTAAGGAGTCAATAATGCTAACAGTACAACAATCTCAAACAAATACACAATTCAGAGGCGACAAAAATCATAGACCTCAAATTGGACAAAAAGTAAAAGACAACTCTACTGAAATTACAGTAGGCGGTGGTGCCGGTTTAGCAACATTTGGGACTTTAAGCAACTCTTCAAAAATAGGTAACAATGTTGTTAGAGCCATCAAAACATCTAAAAAGATTAAACTTGAAAAACAAGCACAGCTATTAGAATTATGTGCTAGATTCAAACCTTTCGCAAGATTTGCAAACAATCCAATTGTTAAAAAAGCTGCTGGCGGGTTGGCTGGTCTATCAGCAATAACAACTCTTGCAGGTTCTTCTGCAAAGATAGTTGACACTTGCGGTTACCTAAGAAGTCAAAATCCTAATGCATAAAAAGTTTATACAATAAAAAAGCACCTGATAATCTATCAGGTGCTTTTTTTCAATATTAAAATTATTTTGTAGTTTGAACAAACAAACTTATCAAATCATTAAGAGCACTATATTGTTTTTGGAAATTTTGAGTTTGTTTTTCTAGTGCTAAGATTTTTCTTTTATATTCTTGAATCATCATTTGACATTCTTTTGAAGATTCTTTTAGATTACCTTGAACTTCTTGAGCTTCGGTTAAAACACTTTTCATAGAAATACCTAGTGCTTCCATTGTCTGTTTAATAATTTGTGCACCGGTATGTCTGGTAACACCGCTAGGTAACTGTGCAATAAGTTTTTTCAAAATAACAATATTGCCAGGCATCACAGAAGCATCCGTTTGTTTCTCATTATGATTCATAAAATCATTAAAAGATTCAACAGAAGAATTTTCTTCTTCAAAATCGTTATCTGCAAACAAATCACCTAAATCAGATGTTTCATTATTTTCTTCTTCAAATGCAGAAGAAAGCAAACCTTGATTAGTAATTTCATCAATGGCAGAAACATCAACCCCAAGAGAGTTTTGTTCTTGCACAGGTTGTTCAACAACACCTGAAGATTCTATTTCAGACTGTTTTTTTAAGGCTTCTACAATCTTTTTTCCTACGCCATCATTCAAATTACTCAATGTTAATACCTCTTATCTTATTTAACTGTGCTTATTATAATAAAAACATTTAATTTTATCAAGAAAGTTAACTTATGTGAATAATTATTGCATGCCGCTACTTTTTAATTTGATTTAATTAGTGTTAGTAATACAATAGTAATAATGGATGTGTACCGGGTTGGAATTAAAAGACTTACCGGTCAAAAATATAAATTAAGGAGAAGGTTAATGAAATCAAGAAGATTTTTATTTACGTCAGAATCCGTAACAGAAGGACACCCTGACAAAGTTTGCGATCAGATATCTGATGCTATTTTAGACGAATTTTTAACAAAAGACACACAAGCAAGAGTTGCGGCTGAAACTTCAGTTACAACAGGTATGGTTCTTGTTGCCGGAGAAATTTCAGCTGATTGTTATGTTGATATTCCTCAAGTCGTTAGAAATACAATTAAAAATATCGGTTATATCGGTGAAACAAGTGGCGGTTTCGATTGCAATACTTGTGCAGTATTAACAAGTATTGATGAGCAGTCAACAGATATTGCCGGTGGTGTTAACAAAGCATTGGAAACACGTTCTGAAAATGCTGATACATCAGCAAAAGAAACTGAAGAATTAGGTGCTGGCGACCAAGGTATAATGTTTGGTTATGCTTGTAATGAAACACCTGAGCTAATGCCATTACCAATCAGTTTAGCTCATAAATTATCTTACAGACTTACTCAAGTAAGAAAAGAAGGTAAACTGGACTACTTAAGACCGGATGGTAAATCTCAGGTTACTGTTGAATATGTCGATGGAGTTCCATCAAGAATACATACTGTATTACTTTCAACACAACATAATCCTGAAATAAATGGCATATCAGATAACTCAAAAGTCCAAGAAATAATCAATAATGATTTAAGAAAATATGTTATTGATTATGTTTTTGAAACAGAAAGTATTAAACCTGATGCAGATACAAAAATCCTAATCAATCCATCAGGACGTTTTGTAATAGGTGGTCCTCAAGGTGACGCAGGTTTAACAGGACGTAAGATTATCGTTGATACATACGGTGGTTACTCAAGACACGGTGGTGGAGCTTTCAGTGGAAAAGATCCTACAAAAGTTGACCGTTCAGCAGCTTATGCAGCAAGATACGTTGCAAAAAACATTGTAGCGGCAGGCTTAGCTGACAAATGTGAAATTGAATTAGCCTATGCTATCGGTGTTGCTGAACCTATTTCTGTATTTGTTGATACCTTTGGAACAGGTAAAATCTCTGATGACGAGATTAGTGATATCGTTAGAGAAAACTTTGAACTTAGTCCAATGGCAATAATCAGACAGTTTGATTTAAGAAACTTACCGGCTAAAAATAATGGCAAGTTCTATCAAAAATTAGCTTCTTACGGTCACATGGGCAGAACTGATATCATTGTTCCATGGGAATCTACTGACAAAGCAGAATTATTAAAAAAAAATATTAAAGAATTAGC
>JAMPEO010000141.1 GCA_023665105.1 Candidatus Gastranaerophilales bacterium
AACAGTTTTGTCGTTATAAACCAGTTCTGAAAAATAATCAAATGCAACTTTTGACTTCACTCCTTCGATGTAAATCATTTCAGGAGATTGAAATTCAATAAATCTTAAAGCTTTGTCAAGATTAAATCCAACATTTTCATTTAATTCACATTGGTTGACATTCTTTAAATCATATTTGGAAATAGATTCAATGGTCATAATATTTTTAGAAAATTTTGCCGCTTCAAGTAATAGCGAATATATAACATGTGTTTTTCCGCTAAGTTGTGCTCCACAAACAAGGATTATGCCAGGCTGCTCAAGTTCTTTATGTAGAAGTTGTTTTTGGCGGTCATCTTTTATTAAAGATGACAACTCTATTGGGGGTTTATAAATTTTTAAGGCAATTCTTTCCCCTATGATTGTAGGGAATGCTGATATGCTTGCAATCAGTGTTATTTCATCAACTTTAAAACATAATTTTCCTAGTTGCGGCACTTCGCAAACAGATGGATCAAGGTTTGATAGCATTTTTAATTTTGAAACAAAAGAAGATACTAAAATATATGGTATAGAACCTTTGTTTTCAAATCTATTCTGTTGTTTAAATATTAAATTTAATCCTGCATCAGATTGTTCAAAATAAAGCTCATGAATGTTTTCTATAATAGCTTGTTTTAGTATAGCTCTGATTATTTTTTGAATATGTTCTTCGCTAAGGTCTTCACTATGAAGCTCATCTCTCCAATCGAAACCTGAATCATTTGATGAAGTATAAATTTTATCAACTGTATCAGGTGTATTGTAGTAGGCATCAATTTTTGCGATGATACTTGCTTCTGATGATATAACAGGCTCAATCGAACACTCTGCTGATTCAATGATTTTATCAATAACAAATAAATCAAGCGGGTCAGCCATTGCAACAGTCAAAACATCTTCTATTTTGAATAGAGGAATTACATTATATTTTCTTGCATCTGCAAAGTTTATATATTTTAGACATTTTGTGTCAAGAGAATAGTCATCAAGATTAACATAAGGTATATGAAGTTTTTTTTCTAAAAACTTTAGTAATGTTGCTTCATCTAAAACACCTGAAGAGATAAGTGCTTGTCCAATATTAATGTTTTCTGCAGCAGCAAGTCTTTGAGCTTTATCTAATACATCATATTCAACCAGGCCATCTCGAACTAATTCATACTTTAATTTTTCTAATGTTTTGTTTGTAATTGTTTCCATTACTAATCCTTTAAATATTGATTAACTTTGCTTACAACAACATCTAAATCGAACGGTTTTGTTATGTATTCGTTTGCTCCTGTTTCCTCTCCGATAAGTTTATCTTCTTCTTGGGAACGGGCTGTTAACATTATAATAGGAATATCTTTATATTTATTATCAAATTTTAATAATCTGCTGATTTTATAACCGTTCATTTTTGGCATCATTATATCAAGAATGATTAAATCAGGAATAACTTCTTTTGCTGTTTTTAAACCATCTTCACCATTAAATGCAGTATAGCAATCATATCCATCAGCTTCTAACACAAATTTTAAGCTTTCAACGATATCTTGTTCATCATCAACAATAAGAACTTTTTTCATCTGACACCCCTTCAACCTCGTATGAGTACATTATATCACAATTTTGATACTTTTTCTTGCTAGAATCTATAATTGAATGAATTTTATCCTCAATTATTTTACCTAATTTATTATCTTTATCTGACAAAGCTATTTTTATGATTGTAGAATTATCAGAAAATTCTTCTATATAAGAATCCTTTACAGTAAAGTTAGTCCATAAATTTTCTTCTTTAAGTAAATCACAAATTTCATTTTGTGTTGATTTTACAGTGATGACAGTTAAAACTTCATTATGTTTTTGAGCTTCAAGTACATAACGTTTTTTTGATAACATAAATCTTGTTTTGTCAGATGCAACAGGTAGTACAAAATAGAATGAAGAACCTTTGTTAATTATACTGTCACACCATATTGCTCCATTGTGAGCTGCAATAAGTTGTTTGGCGATTGACAAGCCTAAACCTGAACCTCCAACTTCTCTTGACAAAGAATTTTCTATTTGTTCAAATTTATCAAAAACATGTATTAAATCTTCTTTTTCAATACCTATTCCTTGGTCTGAAACGCAAATTTGTATATAATTACCCTTTAAATCTTTTACTTGAGATTTAAAACAATCTTCAACATTTAAGTCTGCTGCATTGATAACTTTTGCAGAGAGATTTATTTCTCCGTTGTTAGGGGTAAATTTGATTGCATTGGAAACAAGGTTTGTCAAAACTTGTTCAATTCTGTCTGTATCAGCAAAAACTTCTTCTATTTTGTTACTTATATCTACTGTTAAGGTTAAGTTCTTTTGTTTTGCCATTTCTGTAAGATTTAGTTTTACATCATTTATAACAGGTTCTATAGATGTTTTAGTGTATGAGTAATCCATTTTTCCTGCTTCTATTTTTGACATATCCAGTAAATCATTAATAATTCTTGATAGTTTTTTTACATTGCGTTTTGCCATATCAAGAAACTTCATCATTGAATCTGTAATATCACCTGTTTTTCCGCTAGATACAATATCTAAAGAATTTTTAATAGAAGTTAGAGGTGTTTTTAATTCGTGTGAAACGATAGATATAAATTCTGATTTTAAACGTTCAAGTTTTGCAAGTTTTTTGTTTGTTTCTGTTATTTCTTGATAAAGAATAGCACTTTTGAGCGGTAGTGTTACTTGGTTAACAAGAGTTTGAAAACATTTGGAGTCATCAGAAGAGAATTCTTTTTCTCTAAAAATTTCTGAGTAACCATAACATTTATCGTCAACTATTATGTAAGATAAAAGTTTATGATAATTTAGTATTTCAAAATCGTATTGATTTATTGAATATTTTACAGTTTCTTCAACCTCTATATCGTCAATGCTAAAAATATTTTTTACATCTATATTTGAATTTTTATAATTAAGAACTGCTCTTAATTTTAATGCTTCAATGAGTCTATCCGATAATTTATGATTAGAGTTTATTAGTAATACAGGTTTTTGTTTATCTTTAAAAGATAAAGTGCAAGAAATGTTTGAATTAAGAGATTTGTCAATTCCTTCATTCATGATATCAATCAATCTATCTTTGTTTAAACTTCCTGCAAGCTGTGAACTGGTATTGTACAAAACATTTAATTGATACAAGCTGTTTGCTAATTCTTGATTCGATTTAGCAAGTTTTTGTAATGATTTTCTTGCTTTCAAACCTGCCGTTATTGTTGATTTAAGTAAGTTCTGATTTATTGGAACAGATACAAATAAATGCGCATTTGCTTGTATTTCAGGTGGAAAATCTTTTTCTTGCATTATTAGTAAAACTATTGTTTCAAAATCTTTGATTTTTCTATAAACAGATTTTAAATCAAGATTTTGTATATCAGAATCAAGCATTACAATATCAGGAGCATCAACTTTCATTATGTCTGTAACAGTAGTTTCGTCTGTTGCAATTAAAAACTCGTGGTTTAATAATGTCGTATGAATTACTGTTTGAATATTTTTGTTATCAGATATTAGTAATATTTTCGCCATAATACTATCGTAGCAACAATTATATTTTTGGCAAATTGTAAACAATCCGATATAAATCAGATTACTTTTTTACAGAATTGCGATATTGGGCATTCTTCGCAAAGTGGTTTTATTGGTTTACAGACGTTTTGTCCATGTGTAACAAGCAAAGAATTTATGTCTATCCAATATTTTTCCGGTAAATTTTCTCTTAATGCAAACTCTGTTTCTTCAGGATTTTTAGTTTTTACATACCCGAGTCTGTTAAATATTCTGTGTACATGTACATCCACACAAATTGCAGGTTTGTTAAAGCCCTTTGCCAGTACAAGGTTTGCGGTTTTTCTTCCTACACCGTTGAATTTTACGAGTTCTTCTATGCTGTCCGGCGTTTTACCGTTGTATTTTTCGACAATTTCTTTAGAAAGTTCAACAATTTGTTTTGCTTTGTTTGCATAAAACCCAACGGGATAAATCGCTTTTTCCAAAGATTGTACATCACATTTGGCAAAGTCTTCAGGTGTTTTACCCAGTTCAAGCATTCTTTTAGTTGCAGGATATGTTGTTTTGTCATTTGTTCGCAGGCTCAAAATGCAGGCAATCAAAACAATATAGGGGTCTTTATAATTTTCCATAAAATTAACAAAATCACTTCTTGGCTGCTCTGCTTTTGTCAAGGAGTCTACTATCTTGTCTATGTCAATTTCTGCCATGTAACAGCTCCTCAACGTTTATTTTGGTTTTTAGTTTTAAAGCATACACATTTTCAGGATTGAACTTTAATAGTTTCACTGCATCCTTTTCTGTTGTAACAACAATACCCGAAGGGATATCTTCTTTTGAATACATGTGATGGTCTTCGAATGTAAGTTTTTGCTTTATTTTAAAATCTTTAAGGAATTGGTAAAACTGCTCAGGTTGACCTATTGCACACATTGCAGTAATTTCTTGAACGTTTTCAAGATGTTCGCCAGTTATTATATTGTAAATATAATCCGGTTCGGTATAGCATATCAGCGCAGGTATATTCATTCTCTTGCCGGTTATTTTCGCAATTTTTTCTGCTCTCGTATGGTCGGTATTTTTACTTACGACAACAAGTTTATCGATACGTTTAAATGCTTCTTTTCCTTCTCTGAGTGGTCCTGCGGGAAGCAGTTTTTCATTGCCGAAGCCTTTTTCACTGTCTGTTAAAACTATATCAATATCACGATGAAGCTTTCTATGCTGGAAACCGTCATCGAGAATTATTTTTGTAGCGCCGAAATTTTCAATCGCAAATTTACATGCTTTGATTCTGTTTTTGGAAGTGATAACCACAGCACCTGTATTTACTGCCAGCCAATAAGGTTCGTCACCAGCCAGATTGGCGTTGTAGAAAACTTCTTTTCCATCAGAAATCACATTAACTTTTTTATTTGAAAGTTTTCCTCCATATCCGCGAGATACAATAGCAACATTTTCATCTTTTGCCATTAAATATTTTGCAATTTCTGCAACTACGGGTGTTTTTCCCACTCCTCCG
>JAMPEO010000142.1 GCA_023665105.1 Candidatus Gastranaerophilales bacterium
AATGTAAAACATATTACCCAACTGGCTAATGTTTTCAAAAAAGCTGCCGTTAATTTTGAATGTAACACAATTTCCATTGTGTTACATTCGGTAACTTATAATATTTTTAATAGTGCAAAAGTAGGTTGGATTTAACAGATTTATGTACGAGTAAAACTCGGATAGTGAATCGGCAACGGGTATCAAACAGCAAAACTGTTGATATTGTTTAAATAGTTATTGTAGTATTCAGTGTTTTAGCAATTTTAAATAAAGTACTTATGTGTCTTGTTAATAATCTTGGTCTGTCTTTTTAATTGTTATATAATTAAAGAATGAAGAAATTATGCTTGGTTGTTAAAAATAGAACTGATGTTGTAGAGAGTGTTTTTGCAACGGTTACTGATACTGATATTATTGTTGTTTCTGAGTTTGAAGAACTTGATGTTGAAGTTGATTTGATAGCGTTTGTAGAGAACTTCTCTAATATTGAAAATATCAAGGCTAAAAATATTCTAAATATTCATCCGTCGTTACTTCCATCTTTTCCTGAACCGACTGCAATAAAAGATGCATATCTTGCAGGGGTCAAGGTTAGTGGTGTGACGGTTTATAAATATGAAAATTCTGAACAAAAAATATTAGCTCAGTATCCTGTTTTGATAGATAATTATACGCATTATGATGAATTAGAATTAGAAATTCATGAACTGGAGGCAAAACTCTATCCTTTGGTTATTAAATCGGTATTAGAAGATAAAGTTTTTGATATTGTTGATTTGTTGGATGGCGGTAATCATCAATGCGGCGGGTGCGGAAATTGTGGCGGCTGTTATCATAACTAATTGCAGGCATGCCTGTTTATGATAAAATTATAGAGAAAAGAGGTAGATAGCTATGGCGATAAATGATTATATTGAACATACTTTATTGAAACAGGATGCTACAAAAGCAGAATTTGAAAAATTGTATCAAGAAGCTATTGATAACAAATTTTTTGGAGTTTGTGTTAATCCTGCTTATGTAAAGGATGCAAAAGCTTTTTTAGATGGTTCTGATGTGAAAATCGTTACAGTTATTGGTTTTCCTTTAGGGGCAAATACCTCTGAGCTTAAAGCGTTTGAAGCAAAAGAAGCTATAGCGAATGGTGCTGATGAAATAGATATGGTTATCAATGTTTCTAAGCTTAAAGATAAAGATTATGAATATGTTTTAAATGATATCAAAGCTGTTAAGTCTGTTAGTTCTAATAATAATTTAAAAGTTATTTTAGAAACAGATTTATTAACGCAAGATGAAATCAAGAAAGCATGTGAGATATGTATAGAGGCTAAGGCTGATTTGGTTAAAACATCAACAGGGTTTGTAAAAGGCGGTGTTGGTGCGAAGGTTGAAGATGTAAGACTTATGAGTGATACTGTAAAACCTCATGGATTGAAGGTTAAGGCTTCTGGTGGAATCAGAGATTATGAAAAAGCTATGGCAATGATTGATGCCGGTGCAGATAGATTAGGTACAAGTTCAGGTGTTGCAATCGCTGCCAATAAATAAAAAGTAATAGAAAAGAAATAATTATAAAGGAAAATAAAAATGTTAAGAGCAGGAATAGTAGGGTTACCAAATGTAGGCAAGTCAACATTGTTTAATGCGTTGACATCATCTGCAAATGCACAGAGTGCAAATTATCCGTTTTGTACAATAGAACCAAATGTAGGTGTAGTTACTGTTCCTGATGAAAGATTAGAAATCCTTAAAGATTTATGTAAGGCACAAGAAATTATTCCTACCGCAATAGAGTTTGTTGATATTGCCGGTTTAGTTAAAGGTGCAAGTAAAGGCGAAGGCTTAGGAAACCAATTCTTGCATAATATCAGAGAAGTTGATGCTATTATTCAAGTTGTAAGATGCTTTGATGATGAAAACACTATTCACGTTGCAGGTAAAGTAGATCCGCTTAGCGATATTGAGGTTATCAATACAGAACTTATTCTTGCAGATTTGGCATCTATTGAGAAAAGAGAAGCAAGAATTCTAAAACAGGTGAAATCAGGTGATAAACAGGCTGTTTTGGAAGATAAAATATTGAAAAAATTAACAGAATTATTATCAGAAGGCTCATTTATAAACCCAGAAGACTATTTCAACGAAGAAGAACTCGGAATAATCAAAATGATGAATCTTATGTCTGTTAAGCCTGTAATTTATTGTGCAAATGTTTCTGAAACTGATTTGAAAACAGGTAACGAATATACAAATCGTGTTAATGAATATGCGTCAAGTCATAATGCACAAATGGTTATTATATCTGCAAAAATAGAAGAAGAACTTGTTGCACTTGGCAAAGAAGAAGCTAAAGAATATTTGGCAGATTTAGGTGTTGAAGATAGCGGTATTGATAAGATGATTAAATCTGTGTATAGCTTATTAAAGCTTTTGACATTTATAACTGCCGGAGAAAAAGAAATCCATGCCTGGACGATTAAAGAGGGTACAAAAGCACCTCAAGCGGCAGGTGTTATCCATACAGATTTTGAAAGAGGCTTTATTAGAGCAGAAATTACTCCATATAAAGACTTTGCAGAATATGGTTCATATAATGCTTGTAAAGAAAAAGGTGTTACCAGACTTGAAGGTAAAGACTACGTTGTGCAAGACGGTGATTTAGTTCATTTTAGATTTGCTACATAACCAATATTTTAATTATCTGTTTTGAACGGCTACATATACTTGTGCCAATCTTGAATTGAAGTTTGATTTAAATTCAATTTCTTTTCTTGTTTCAACTCTGTTTGATTCATTCTCTTCAGATTGGTATTTTATCAAGAATGACATAAATTCTTTACTAAACATAAATAACTCCTATGACACAACTACCTTATATTTATAATAAGTTTCGTGCTTAGAAATATTTGCTTATTTTAGAAAAAATATGTCGAAAAGTTTACAAATTAAAGGTATTTTTCTGATAAATATTTGTTAACCGGCTGCGAAACAAATTTTGATATATCACCTTTGTTTTTGAGAATTTCTTTAACACTACTTGATGATATAAAATTGTATTCCGGTTTTGTTATCAAAAATACGGTTTTGATATCTTCGTTTAGAGAACGGTTAGTTTGTGATAATTGCATTTCGTATTCAAAATCAGAAACTGCACGCAATCCTCTGAGAAGTATAGTTGCACCTTTTGACTTTGCGTAATTCACGGTTAATCCGTCAAAAGAGTCAACTTCTACATTTGGTATATCTTTAACACTTTGTTTGATAAGTTCTTTTCGTTCTTCAACTGTTAATAGTGAGTTTTTATTCATATTATTTGATACAGTTATGATAACTTTATCAAACATTTGTGCTCCATCTTTTAATACATCAAGATGTCCTAGTGTAATTGGGTCAAAACTTCCCGGATATATGGCAATTTTCATTGGCTTCTCCATTTATATATTTTTCTTGTTCTATTTTATTATTTAAAACTTGTATTCAGGAATAACAAATACTTCATTATTTGCATCTTTATCTACAAATTTTAAATAGTCATCAAGTGCCATTTCTTTTGAATTATTATAAAAATCTTCTGAAATAAGCTTTTTATGTAATTCTGTTCTGTCACCGGAATAATTGCCCAATATTCTTGAATATTCAGAAATTTCTTCCAAAGATGTTCCGCCGCCGTATGCTTTTGTTTTTGCATCTGTTCCGGATGGTCTGATTTCAATATATTTGTCAGCAAATTCTAAATATGTTCCATCACCAACAAATTTAACTGCTTTTAAGTCTTCAAAATCTAATCCAGGAAATGCATCATTAAGAATAAGGATGACATCTTCTAGTGTTGCCTTGTCTTTATTTATGGCGATTGCAAGCGATAAGAAGAATAAATCGTTTTTAGTTCTTTGTTTTTCTCCCTCAACTTTTGCTTGTTTAAGTTTTTCGATATCAGGTTCAGACTCATTGTAATAAGCAATATCTTCTCTTGTATCAAATCTGGAAGTAATATTATTAGTTTCAAATACTTCTACAAGATATTGAGATAGTGTCTTGTTTTCTGTTTCAAGTTTGGCAAGTAATGCAGAAGCTACAATAATAGCCTCTGTAGCACTTTTTTCTCTCATAGCAATAGCTTCTCTGCCTGTTAGCGATTTTACGGTATCTTCGGCACCCATAATCATTCCGCCTGATTCTTCACCGGCAAAAATCAATCTTGGCTGAATACCTATTTCAATAGTGTTACCAAATACATCATCAACTTTAACACTGCTATCAGGGGTGTTTTTAAGCTGTAATTCAACTTTTTTCATTATATTTGCAATTTCTTTGAATCCAACAGGGACATTTATTACGTTAACTTTGTTATGTTTTGCCCATTCATCCCACGATAGTGCTGATGCCGTTGTCTTAATCATAAATCTTGGATGGTTATCCCATTTGTGTTGGTGTTTAAGTTGTTTGGCTCTGTAGTCCATAAGCATCAAAAATGCCTGATTAGCTGTGAATACAGTTAAAATTCTGTTATTATCAAGATTTACGTATGAAATACCGTTTTCTTCCAATGTAGGAATATTACCGGCACTTTCTATTTCGCAGATAGTCAATCTGTCATGATCAGGGTCGGTAATTAGTACTGCAGTACCAATAGGATAGCCTTTTAATACTGTTTCATAGTGTAAAGATTCTATCACAGGGAAGAATTTTTCACCGTTTGAACGTTTTGAAAGAACAGTTGCATCTACTGAATAATCATAGAATGTTCTGTTTCCTTTTGGGTCAGTATCATATTTGCCGATTGAGTGGAAGAACGGATCTTCTTCTATATTATTCCAATCAAATTTATCTGATATTTGTAGTTTCTCAAGAACTTTACTTAGAGTTCTATAAGCACATCCGCCTACACTTTCAATAACGATTTTGTTTTCCATCTTATTTAATTGTGACAAATCTTCTGCAACACCTGATTTCAAGTATTCAACATATAAGTTGATACCGTCTTCCAGTTTTGTCATAATTGACTCATCGATTAGTGAATCATTTTTAGAAGAAATTTTTATTTCATAAGTACCATTTTTCTCTACTTCATCAAAAATCATTTGAATT
>JAMPEO010000143.1 GCA_023665105.1 Candidatus Gastranaerophilales bacterium
TTAATGTTTCTTTTTGCTGCTTAGCAGAACGGAAACGGCATAACAAATCAACATCTATCTTATATGGTTTAAATCTTTCTGAGATTGTTTGATAGTGTTGTAATGCAAGAATTGTTGTTGGTGCAATCAATGCAACTTGTTTTCCTGATGTCACAGCTTTAAAAATAGCACGCATTGCGACTTCTGTTTTACCAAATCCAACGTCACCGCAAATAAGTCTATCCATAGGATTAATATTTTCCATATCTGCTTTGACATCGTTTATTGCTTTCATTTGGTCAGGTGTTTCCGTGTATTCAAATGCTTCTTCCATTTCCACCTGCCAAGATGTATCCGGTTCAAACTGAATTCCTTGAAGCATTTTACGTTTTGCGTACAATCGTAATAAATCATAAGCGATTTTTTCTACTTCTTTTTTTACTTTTGACTTAGTATTTTCCCAATCAGAACCGCCCATTCTGGAAAGCTTAGGTTTTACGGCTCCGGCACCTCTGTATCTACACAAAAGGTTTATTTGTTCTGCAGGTATGTGAAGTCGGTCTTTATGTGCATATTCGATTGTCAAATAATCTTTTAGCTGTCCATCAAGTTCTTGTTGGGTCAATCCTTGATATATCCCAACACCGTGTATTGTATGAACAACATATTCTCCCGGCTGGATATCGTTTATGCTCTCAATGTATTCTGCTTTTTCTTTATAGTATGAACGTTTTGAAGATGTTATATCTTTGTTTCGTTTGTTGAATAATTCTTTATCTGTCAACAATAAAAACTTAGCATCTTCAATGATAGTTCCGGACGTAGAAATATTATCTAAGTATTCCACATCAAATATTTCGTAGCACGCAAGAATTTCTTTTACCCGTTCCTGATATTTCGTTGCAATTACTATTTCATAGTCCTTATGGGCATAAATATAATCAGCAATCGCATCAACATCCGCATTGAAACTTTTTACAGTTTGTCCGTTTAAATCAATAATTTCTTCAAACTCGCTATCAAGAAAATTGTTCAAACCTATTTTAATAAATGATGCAGATTTGTCTGTAAACTCTTTGAATGGAATATGATTTTTATCGTTTAATTCATAGATTAGTTGTGTTTTTATGTTTTCTTGAAGTTGTTTTTCATAGTTTTCTTCTATGAATTCGTATTTTGTATAAATCTCAGATTTTTCATCAAAGATAATTATATAATCGTCTAACCAATCCAATAAGGAAACCAAATTTTCATTAAAATAGCTTTGATAAACCTCAATCCCTTCAAAATAATGTTCTTCTTCCAGTTGTTCAACAAGTTCTTTGGGGAAACCTTTTGGGGTGTTATTATTTAATACGAATTTGTGCATAGGTAGTATATCTATGCTTTTAATTTTTTCTATTGAGCGTTGGTTTTCTCTGTCAAAATATCTTATATCAACTATCTCATCGCCCCAAAACTCAATTCTTACAGGATTTTCTGCTAATGTGTAAACATCTGTGATATCACCTCTAATACTAAACTCTGATATATCGTTAACCATTGTAGAACGTTTGTAACCAAGCTCTATTAGTTTGTTTAGAAGTTCTTTTTGTGTTATTTCATCTCCTATCTTAAGAGATAATTTATTTTTTTGATAAAATTTCTTGTCAGGGAATTTTTCCAACAATGTTTTTATTGGTGTTATTACTAGATTTGGTTTGTTTTGTAATATATTAACCTGTTTTGCATAATCATACAGATTTATATTGACAGGTTCGTATACAGAACTGTTTAGATAAGGCATTACTTCTGATGAAATATCAAAAAAAGATTCTAAATCATTTTGATATCTAAGTGCAGATTGTTCTGTGGATGTGAGAAAAAGAACTTTTTTCTTTGAACAATCCAGTATTTTTTTTACAGAAAGCAATCTTAAAAAACCGGTCAGACCTGTAACACAGAACGACCTTGAAGATTTAATAAAACTTTCAAACTCATTAAAAATATGGGAAAATTCAATTTTCATTATTCTTGATTTGGGCTTTCGTATTCAATCCCCATATCTCTAAGAGCTGTAATAAATCTTTCTGCACAAGCTTTTTGTACATCAGGAGGTACTACTCTTAATATTTCAACAGTTTTTGAGATAGTAGGATTTTTGTCATACCAACGACAACCATTTACAGGTTTAATCAATTCATAAAATCTGTCAATAGCTTCTTTAGATACTTGTTCTTCAAGTTTTGTTAGGAATAATTCAGCTTGTTCTAACAATTCATCTTGATAGTTCTTCAAAAGCTCAATAACTTCTAATAATTTAGGATCGTGGTCATACCAACGTTTATATACGTGACTCATTGATATTCACCTTCATTTCTTCTACTGAATCATCACGATATCTAATAATATTACCGCCAAGATTCTTTATTTTTTCATCAAATCTTTCGTAACCTCTATCAATATGATGTAGATTTTCAATTTCTGTTGTTCCGCCAGCCATCAAACCTGCTACAACTAAAGATGCTCCGGCTCTTAAATCGCTTGCAGCAACAGTAGCACCGGTAAGTTTTTTTACACCTTTGATTATTGCGTGGTTTCTGTCTTGGTGGATATCAGCACCCATTCTTAATAAGTGTTGAACCTGCATAAATCTGTTTTCGTACAAACTTTCAGTAATTATACCAACACCGTTTGCTGTTGATAACAACACCATAGCCATAGACTGTAAATCAGTCGGAAAACCAGGATAAGGCTGTGTTACGAAGTTAACAGAGCTAAGTCTGTTTTTGCAAGAAACTTCAATCGCTGTTGGTTCAATAAGTTTAATATTTGCACCCATTTTAATCAACTTGTCTGTAAAGAAAGTAAGATGTGCGGGATATACATTTCTGATAATAGCCTTACCTTTAGTACCAACAATAGCAGACATAAACGTTCCAGCTTCAATTCTATCAGGAATAGTCGTATATTCGATTGGATGTAAATCCTCTTGTTTAACACCGTTTATAACGATTTCAGATGTTCCGGCACCAACTACATCAGCACCCATTGTGTTTAAAAAGTTTGCTAAATCAATGATTTCAGGTTCTTGAGCAGCGTTTTGAATACGTGTTGAACCTTCAGCCAATACAGATGCCAACATAAGGTTTTCAGTTGCACCAACAGAAGGAATATCTAGATAGATATCAGTTCCGACAAGCTTGCTTGCGTGTGCGTGAACATATCCGTTTTCAATCTTTATTTTTGCACCAAGTGCTTCAAGCCCTTTAATATGAAAATCAACTCTTCTTTCTCCGATGGCACAACCGCCGGGAAGTGCTACAATAGCTTCTTTGCAACGAGAAACAAGTGCTCCAAGAATAGTAAAGGATGCTCTCATTTTGCTAACATATTCGTATTTTGCAGTTACTGATGTTATATCAGTTGCATCAATAGTGATTGATTTTTCTTCTTTGTTATGTGTTGTTTTTGCTCCCAAACCGTTGATAACTTCAAGCATTATTCCTACATCGGTAAGTTCGGGAACGTTGTAAATTTTTGTTTCACCTTTAGCAAGAATAGCACTTGCCATAAGTTTTAGTACGGAGTTTTTTGCACCTCCGATTAAGACTTCGCCTTTTAACTGATTTCCACCTTGTATTTTGTATTTATCTGCCAAAACTGCTCCAATCCTAATGTATATCTATTATTATAATACAATCTACATAACGACATGTAAAGTATTAATTTTAGTTAGAAATATAAAAGATACTACTATTATATTATTTATTTGACGAACCGGTTTTATGCAGATAAAATTATTGAAGAAAGATTTATTTATGAAAAACGAAGAAACTTCTTGCAGTTATTTTATACGTAATATTGCACATCTTATGGCGAATATGCAGGACAGATGTTTGACGTTGTACGGGCTTACTAACCAACAAGCACGTATTTTAATGTATATAGACAAACATATTAGAAAACAACAGAATATCAAACGTAAGGATTTGGAAGATTTTTTGAACTTGAAAGGTTCTTCTGTTACCAGTCTTATGCAAGGGCTTGAAAAAAATGGGTTTATAGAAAGAACAACAACTGAATCTGATGCAAGACGTAAAGTTCTAAATCTTACTGATAAATCAAAAGACCTTATAAAACAAATGGATTTAATTTTTGAAGCAACAGATAATCAACTTCAAGAAGGTATGAGTGAAGAAGAAAAGATGACTTTTAGACTTCTGTTGGGGTTAGCTCATAACAATATAAATGTTTAATCGTCGTTTTTATCAGAAGTGTCTTCTTGTTTTTCTTTATCTGCCTTTGGAGCATTTGTACAGTCTTTAAATTTTAACCCAAAACAAGTGCTTGGTTTTATATCAAGTTGGCTACCTTTTTCAATATAGGAAAGAGGAGAGTTTTTATAAACACTGTTGAAAGCTGATGATATACGATTCCCATCATCGTTTTGTACTGCACCTTGCACCGCATAAAAACCGTAGCTTATACCTTTTATAAAATGGTCGCCAACACTTAACACTGCGGTTTTTGCAAGCTTGCCTGCATCAACTTCAAATTTTGGTGTGAAGTTACCAATATATAAAACAGGTATGTGCGTTGAGTTTCCGTCTGAATCAATATAATTCATAGGGTAAAATGAAAAAGATGCGTCTCTTTTTAATCTTTTAGGGTCAGTTACTGTTAACATTTTACCTTCAATTATATAACCAATTTTTAGTTCAATATCTCCAAGTGTGCAATCTCTGATAACACGAACTTTCAAAATCTCGTCAGGTCTTTCTGTAGAGATAGGGGTAACAGCTTGTACTGCCATTGTATCTGCTAATGTCGGTATTGCTGTTGCTACAAATATACATATAAAAACTAAAAACTTTTTCATTACTTTATCCTCTATTTTCTTTTATATTATACTTTATATTTCCTTATCTCAATTTCAATTGGTCTTATTCAAGGAGCTACTTTGCAAAATATTTTTTTAGATATTAAACCATTGTCATATTTTATACTATTTCCCTTTTTTGTTATTTCAATAAACTCGGAAAAGACAGTAAGTTCCATTAGTTCTATCATAAAATTTGGATCTTTAATTATGTCTATCATTTATT
>JAMPEO010000144.1 GCA_023665105.1 Candidatus Gastranaerophilales bacterium
TTTGTTGTATTTACGGAAGACGAGACTCTGCGGTCTCGTCCCTCCAATTCAAACAATACTTAATTGTTTGAACCGGAGTCCTTGCTCCATTTAGAAGAACCTCTACGGGGGTTCTTTTTTGTTGTATTTACGGAAGACGAGACTCTGCGGTCTCGTCCCTCCAATTCAAACATAATCCTATAATTTATGTTACAATATGAAAAAGAGGATTATATGGTTTTAGAAAATAAACTAGGCATAACAGAATCAGCAGAACTCGCAAGAGAAGAAGAAAGAATTAGCAAGAAAAAAGCATTAGAACTTTTTGAACAAGGCATGCTTAATTCTTTTGAAGCTGGTAAGTTTGATTCTTTGTCTAAAATCCATAAGTACCTTTTTGGTGAAATTTATTTCTTTGCCGGTGAAATAAGAAATGTTAATATGGCAAAAGGTAATTTTAGATTTGCACCCATAATGTATTTAAAACAAGCATTAGAACATATTGATAATATGCCTCAATCTACTTATGAAGAAATTATTGAAAAATATGTGGAAATGAATGTTGCACATCCTTTTAGAGAAGGTAATGGTCGTAGTACTCGAATTTGGCTCGATTTAATTTTAAAAAAAGAACTTGGCAAAGTCGTTGACTGGTCTAAAGTTGATAAGGAAGATTATCTTCTTGCAATGGAACGTAGTCCTATTAAAAATATTGAAATTAGAGAACTTTTAAAACAAGCATTAACTTCCGATGTAGATAATAGAGAAGTTTACATGAAAGGAATAGATGCTAGTTATAATTATGAAGGTTACTTTATTTATAAAATGACTGAATTATAATAATAAAATACTTTGTTTAAATCATCAAACTTACTACTTTTACGATTAGCAACTATTAATCACCAATTAAACTAATATCAAATTTTATCTGTCACATTTATATCTTTTAGTTGTATAATTGAATTGCAATAACAAATTTAGGAGAGGTTTATATGAAAAAAGAATTGATATTTCTCGGACCACCGGCATGCGGAAAAGGTACACAAACAAACAGACTTGCAGAACATTTCGGATTTCCGCATATTGATACAGGTTCGTTATTAAGAGCTGAAATTGCTAGTGGTTCTGAAAACGGACAAATAGCAAAGAAAGCTATTGATAAAGGACAACTTGTACCGGTTGAACTGGTAGGAGCAATTATTAAAGACCGACTTTTACAAGATGATTGCAAAAACGGATTCATCCTTGACGGTTTTCCAAGAAGTGTTGAACAAGCAGATATGTTCGAAAATATACAATCAGAACTAAATAACGGAGAAGATGTTGATTTTCGTGCAACATATTTTGATGTTGATATGGATGTTTTAATCTCCAGAATAGTTAACAGACGTTCTTGTCCAAAATGCGGAGAAATTTATAATCTTAAATTTAAAGCTCCAAAAATTGAAGGCAAATGTGATGTTTGTGGTGAAGACCTTATTCAACGTAAGGATGACAACGAAGAAACCGCAAAAGCAAGATTTGAAACATACTTCAGAGAAACAGCACCGCTAATTGATTATTACAAAAACAAAGGCGTTTTGACTTCTATCAATGCAGACGGTACTATTGATGAAGTATGGGAAAGATTATTAAAGGTAGTAGAATAATATGATAAACAGAAAATCAAGAGATGAAATTAAGAAGATGCGTCATGCCGGTCATATTGTTGCGTTGGTGCATAAAAAGATGAGAGAAGTCGTAGAACCAGGCATAAGCACAAAAGAACTTGATAATATTGCAATGCAAGTTATTAAAGAAAATAAAGCTGTGCCAACTTTTCTTGGATATAACGGATTTCCGGGATGTATTTGTACATCTATAAATGATAAAGTGGTTCACGGTATTCCATCAGAAACAGAAATCTTGAAAGACGGGGATATCATTGCAATAGATGTTGGAGCAACTTATGGCGGACTTGTAGGTGATAGTGCTTGGTCTTACGCTGTCGGTAAAATCTCAGAAGAAAAAGAACGTCTTATGAAAGCAACCGAAGAATCTCTTTTTGCAGGTATTGCCCAAATGCGTGCCGGTAATGTTCTTGATGATATCTCAGGTGCTATAGAAGATGTTGCAAACAGCTATAACATGGGAATTGTAAGACATTATGGCGGACACGGCGTAGGTCACACAATGCACGAAGAACCTTTCTTGTTCAACTACAGAGTCGGCGATAAGACAAAAATCAAATCAGGTTATGTTATTGCTATAGAACCAATGTTAAATCTTGGCGGAGATGATGTTTATGTAGAAGATGATAACTGGGGTGTTATTACAAAAGACCACCAACCATCTGCCCATTTTGAACATACAGTTCTCGCAACAGAAGATGAACCAATTTTAATGACAACGCTTATGGAATAATAAGCATATTCATATATAGAAAACCGGCATATAATTGTCGGTTTTTTGTTTTATATAAATTCTGATAAGATTACATTACTTATTAAAAATCCATTGTTATCTTTGTTATCAGATAATGCATAGCCATCTTTCGTTTCAATAAAATGACCGCTTGATATGTATTTTTCTAAAACATTTTGATATTTCATCTCAAAATCAATTTCAAATTCCGAATTGATTTCCTGAATATTTATACCTTTTTTTAGTCTTAGCCCTAGAAAAATCTTTTCCTCCAACTTTTCTTTTTCAGTCAAAAACTGTCCATATTCATGAGCTGTAGGTTCACTCATATATTTATCAAGTGTTGAATAATTAGAGTATCTTATTCCGCCTACATAACCATGTGCAGAAACACCAAACCCATAATATTCACCACATTTCCAATAATTGGTATTATGTCTTGAATAATAATTTGGCTTAGAATAATTACTTATCTCATAATGTTCAAAACCGTTTTTAGCAGCAAGTTCACCTGCTAAAAGGTACATATCTGCCTGTATATCATCATCAGGCAAATTATCAGGCTGATGTTTATAAAAATAACAACCTTCATCAATTTTTAAACCATATAATGAAATATGCTCAACATTTATTGAAAATATTTGTTCTAAATCATGTCTAAAACTTTCTAATGTCTGAGTTGGAAGTCCATAAATCAAATCTAAACTAATATTTTCAAACCCAACCTTACGTGCAATTTCAACGGATTTGTAAATCTCATCTGATGAGTGACGGCGTCCGATAAGTTGTAATATATGATCGTCAAACGATTGTGAACCAATGCTCAAGCGATTAAATCCGATAGTTTTCAATCCATTAAGATATTCTTCATTGATATCATTAGGATTAAGTTCAATTGTTTTTTCACAATCATCCGCAAAATTAAATTTTGACAGGATTTTCTTCAAATCACTAATATCTAAAAGAGATGGGGTTCCACCACCGACATAGAATGTTTTTAGTTCTTCTTGTGAGTAGTAATAGTCAATCTCTTTCAGAAGTGAATATATATATCCTTTCTTTTTTTCGTGATTTTCAAATGATACAAAAGAACAATATTTACATTTGCTTTTACAGAAAGGGATATGGATATAAACACTTTCAGTCATTGTAATTATTTTTCTTCCTGTTTTTTTGCTGCGATTGCATCAAATAGATTAACAACATTAACTTTGTCAAATGCGTCACAAGAATTCCATAATACTGTCGGAAGAATATCACCAGGTGTTCTGTTTGCAAATTGATATTTACAGAAACCTTTAACCTGATTCACAGAACCATCAATATCAGGCTCAAAATACTTACAGCATTGGCAAACTCTTAAACTATAACCGTAGCTGTCAAGTTTCTGAACGATTTCATTGATAGCATCAACTACACGAAGATGGTTTTTTGTTCGATATTTTTTCTTTTTGTTGATAAATACAACCTTTGCTAATCCTGCTTCAGAAATTATTTCTAATTTACAAGGGAAATATCTTGTACCGTCAGAAACATAAACATGTGCAGTCATTTTTTCGATATGAGTATTGCTCTCTTCTTTAAACAAGCAATTTCTGATAAATCTTACAGGAGGAAAGTTATATATTACTCTACAAATTGCATAGAATGGATAACAAAATAAGTAAAAATGTTCTTTTGAATGAATTTTGCTATGTAAAAGACTTACACAAAAAGCTATTGCAAATAATGCAATTTCTGCACCTACAACATAATAATTTAATAAACATTTAACTTGGAATGCGAATTTAAACACAAGATAAAAACCAAGTGCTAATGTTAAACAATTTGGATAAATCAAAGACATTACAAGTTCTGAGAAATTGAAGTTATCAAATTTAATCTTGCCTAAAGAATTAAAGAAAAGTTCAATACGCTTGCTCAATGACGGTATCTTCAAATCATAATCATTCATACCAATATAAACTTTTAAATCAGGATTAAATCCACAATTATAATTCATTTTTGAAAGTAATAATGTAAACTTCAATTCTTCGTCTGTATTTCTGATATTTAATGAACCAATCTCATCAAGAACAGATTTTTTGATAGCCAAAATATCTGAATTTACAAGATTACTAAAACCAAGTAATGCACGAGATTTAGAAATAAAGTTGTTTTTGTATTGGTTATAAGAATATTTTATATTATCAATCAATGATAATTCATCATTACAAATTAGTGTTGTTGAACCGGTTAAAACATCTTCTGTTTGTAATGAATTATTTATCTTGTCAAGAAAATCAGTATTTACATAGTATTTTGCATCTAAAAATACATAGGCATCTAAATCTTTAACTGGTGAAAATTTCTCTGTAATAATTGAAAAAGCTTGGTCACGTCCTATTGTATCAACGTTTTTGATATTCATTACATTGACATCTAAATCACCTTGAAAAAGAATTTCTGATTCATCATTGCAATTATCTAAAACAACCTGAATTGTATAATTATTTTTTGGATAAACCTGATTTTTAAGCTGTTTTACAAGGTTTTCGACAGTTGCTTTGTTATTATGTGCATATACAACAACACAAAGATTATTGTATTTTTTGCCATAATCATCACGGTTTTTTTTGTTTCGTTTTGTACCTGCCACTGCAAGTGCTAAATAATATACAGT
>JAMPEO010000145.1 GCA_023665105.1 Candidatus Gastranaerophilales bacterium
TGCAAGAGCATCTAAAGAAAAAGCTATGGGACAAGTGAGCCTATTCTCAGCATTACCTGATAATAATGAATTTGAATCCGCACAATTCCAACTTGGAGGTTCCGATGAAGAATATCCAGATAAACAAATTCAACAATTTGAAAAAGAATTTTTAGGATTTTACGTAACGTCGCATCCATTATTTTCTATTAGAAAAAACCTGCCATTTCTTATGACACACAAAATATCAGAATTAAAAAACATGGAAGAAAAGAAAATGGCAACAATATGTGGTTTAATTACAGCTGTCAGAAAAATTCCAACAAAAAAAGATCCGTCTAAATTTATCATTATAGCAACAATCGAAGACTTGACTGATAAAGTTGAAATAGTTGGGTTCAATAAAATTGTTCAAGAATATGGTGATTTTATTGTAAGTGAAAATAAAGTTATTATCTCAGGAAAAGTTCAACACAGAGAAGAAGGAGCCACAAGCTTGTTAATAGACTCCGTAAAACCTGTCGAAAATTCAAATCTTGTAACAATAACTCTCAATGAAGAAATGAAGTATGAGGAATTATGCGGAGTTAAAGATATTTTAGCAAAACATCACGGTTCAGATCCTGTCCTATTTAAAATACCTGAAACCAACGATAAAATTCTTACAAGTTCAACTTTTTGGGTATCAGCATCAAACGACTTGAAATCTGATATAGATAAAATATTTAATGAAAAACTTGCCGTAACTATAAAATCAATGGATTAAAAGAGTTCTTCAATATATTTTAATAATTCTTTTTGTTTTACAGAAATTATTTTATTTATTATTTCTGCATTATCTACATAAATATCTTTATTTCTAAATTTTAGTTTTTTAAACCATCCTGTTTTTAAAGGTGCACTCATCACATCATTTTTTAAAGTTCTTAATGAGTCGAAAATATCGTTATCAATATAGTCATAGACATCTGAAAGATATAAAAATAAATCCTTTAATAATTCTTTTGTATCCTGAACATTATTCAGTCTTAAATTCTTTATTATCTCTTCCATAAACTGATTTATTTTCATATAAAAAGTAACAATAGATGTTTTCTTCGCATAACAATCTTTTGTTAGATATTTCATGGAATCTTTATAACCAATTTCCACCAATTTGTTTCTTGTTTTTTGAGGGATATTAAAATCAATAACAATAATATCACCGGTAGTTATTTTAATATAATCATATCTATCATTCTTTCCGAATACATCCATAATAAAATCTGTAGAAGCAGATGTCATACAACTATATATAGAATTCAAAAAGTCAAAAGTGTTACCGTTTACGCTAAGATTATCACCTTCTAACCTAAATTCAAGAACTCTATTTTTATTTTGATTTAAATTTTTTGACAAACGCCATAAAGGAACACCTTTTAATAAATCTCCATCAACTAATTTTTTGTTTTCAATTTCTACAGGGGTCATAAGTCCTGGCATGCTGCAAGAAATACGAACTGCCGCAGCAATTTCAAAATCCGGAGTTTCAAAGGTTGAAAATTCATAAGGCTTGAATTTGTTTAAATCAGTTGTCAAAATAACTAATTTTGTTTTGATATCATTAAAAGTTACAGGTTTATTCTCACCTTTTACATAATCAATTCCGTAAAATTTCTTTTCAATCGCGTCTCTAATCCAATCCGTAAAGATATTTCCTTTACTTAATGCAAAATCTTTATTCAGACTAAAATGAATATCTCTAAACAATTCAAAATTAACCTGAGTAAATAAGTCATTTATTTCATCTGCAT
Source organism: Candidatus Gastranaerophilales bacterium (assembly GCA_023665105.1). GTDB lineage: Bacteria > Cyanobacteriota > Vampirovibrionia > Gastranaerophilales > Gastranaerophilaceae > UBA2883. Next base: position 1,773 of record JAMPEO010000145.1, read on the forward strand.
TGTATCCAACAGCAAGTAAAGATGCTACAATAGAACCAACAGATGAACCTGCCAACGTATCTATATTTATATTTAGTTCATTAAGAGCTTTGATTGCACCAATATATGCAATCCCCCTAACAGCTCCACCACCAAATATACAAGTATATGAACCTTTTCTAATCATAGATACATTATAACCTGACAGGCATGTTTTTATAATCATACATTTAGATGGAGTTAATGAGAGTTCAACTATTACAACAGTTTTGAGTTTTTCAAAATATAATATAAATATTTATTCAAAAACAAATATAAACTATTTGTATGATTTAAAATGATAATGATTAAAGTTTAAAATTTTTTGTTCGTCAGAGAGTGTATAGTTTGAATTCCTATTGGAGCAATAATGTCTGAACAAGTAATTTTACCCTTAACAAGTGTTTCAGATGAAGCAATAAGTGCTCTTGATAAAGCAAGAGCCGCTCATCAGAAGTATATTATTAAACAGCAAAACGAAGATTTAGAAAATGCAATTGGTTATTATATAGAAGCCATAAAAAGTAATTCTGCGGTAGCTGAGCCCTACTATAGACTTGCAAGTTTAATGTATGAAAAAGGACAGATATCTTTGGATACTGCCATTGAACAATGCAAAACCGCTATTACATTAGAACCTTCTAATATAAATGCACATATTTATGCAGGTTATTTTTTAGCAATGTCAGAAGATTATAAATCCGCACAAAAAGAATTTGATATTGCTATAAAATCAAATGCAATAAATTCCGCTCGTCCAAGATTATTTTTATCAAAACTCATAATGCGTGAAATGAGAATGGAAGGTAAAAGTCTTACAAGATTAGCTAAATACCTTTATTACTTCTTATCCGGAAGTGTATTACTTATGTGCGACAAAGCTGCAATAAGAATGATGATTGAATCATTAGCAGATAACGTTTCTGTTTTTTCTTATAGGACTATCGGTGCAACATTTGAACGTGCAAAAATGTTTACATCAGCATACAAAACTTATTCTGAAGGAATGGCCAAAACAGAACACGGCGATGTGTTCTATAAAAAAATGGGCGATTTATCAATGTCACGTCAAGATTTATTATCAGGACTAGAATGCTACAGAAATGCCCTTCGAGTTACACCTGACAATAGAGAAATTCTACTAAAATTAGCAACATTATTATAAACATCATTCCATAATAAAATTGATGAAGCAATAGATTATTACAACAGATTGCTAGAATTTAATATTGATAATGATAAAATATATTATGAATTAGGTCATTTATATTTACAAAAAGAAGACAAAATAAATTCGATATCTGCATTCAAATTAGCATTAAGGTATGATGAAAACAATCCTTACTTTAATAACTCGTTGGCATACGCTTTTGTTAGAGCAGAATTATATGATGATGCTATTGAATACTATCAACGTGCTATAAAATTAAATCCTGATGCAAAATGGACATCAATAGTTTGTCACGCATTAGGTGCAGTATATGGAGAAGTCAAAGGAAACTTTGAAGCTGCAGAAGCAACTTACCAAGCAGGTTTAGTACTTGACTCTTCAAATTTTGATTTAGTACTATCACTAGGTGACATGTTAATGGCTAAAGGCGAACTAGACAGAGCCATAAGAACCTATTGTGATGGTATAACATTAAACCCCGAAAACTTTATGGCTTATGCCAAAGCAGGACTGGCTTTATGGGAAAAAGATTATATAGAAGAAGCTGTTGTTTCATTCCATAAATCCATTGAATTAAACCCTAATTTCGAAATATCACAAAACAATTTAGGTGTAGTCTACCTTGACGGACTAAATGCTCCACAAGAAGCTATTATTTATTTCCAAAATGCAATTAGATTAAATCCTAATTACACTCTTGCATACTTCAATGCTGGAAGAGCATTACAGGAATTACATGAAAATACAAAAGCTGCGGAGTATTATCAAATGTCGCTGGATTTAAACAAGCTTACCTGCGAGCTTGATGAAGAGGACATAAAATCGCGACTGCACGATTTATTTAATTAACAACGTTAAAGCCGATATTAAATTCGGCTTTTTTATTTAGTAGCAATTTTTATATTTTCAATACTTATAATAGTATGAAACTAAAAAGATTAGCACCTATAATTGTAACTATTGGAATGATTGCACCGTTAAAAACAGTTCAACACGCCCCATTGACACCAGTATACGACACCTTTGAAAAGACCTGCCAAGTTGATAATTTAACAAAAGCATTCAATTTAGCTAAAACACTGGAACAGCAAAATGATACAAATTTTGTAGGCGGCATAACCAGAACCTTTTCAAAAGAAAATATCCAAAGATTACGAGAAACAATCAAAACCCCGACAACAATAGATGATTATGCAGCTCCGATAGAAAATAATGAAAACATCTATTTGGAACCATTTGGCATGTTTTTTGCAAAACGTCCCGGAGGCAGACCTCATTTAGGACTAGACATATTTGCATCAAAATATGCAAAAAAGCCTGAAAAGCCTGTGGTAATAACAGCACCTATTGATGGAATAGTTATATCAAATAAAAAAGCTAACCCAAATGATAACGTTGTTGCAAATTGTGTTGGACTATTAGGAAAGGATGGAAAACAATATTTCTTCGACCACATGGCACGCCCAACAGATTACAAAACATCAATACCAATGCCGGAAGTAGGAAGTATCTTACACAAGGGAGATACTATCGGATACGTTGGAAACACTGGTGAAACCGCTCTATGGCATTTACATTTAGGAATAACAACTGAAGAACAACTAGAAAAACAATTACACAGCAAAATGTGGAAAAAAGTTTCAGAATACGGAAATTATTCTCAACTAAAAGGTCAAGTTGATCCACTAAATGAAAACGAAGCAGGACTAATATCTAAAAGATTAAATATCTATAAAAAACAAAATATGCAAAGTGCAAAAGATTTGTTATTAGAGTATCCTGAACGTGATACATATTTAACCAAATAGATATCTTATGCTAAAATAGGGGCATGAGGATTTTAGGAATTGATCCGGGAATGGCTATTGTCGGATACGCATTGATAAACTACGAAAACAATAAAATTGAACTTGAAGCTTCAGGGTCTATTCAAACTGATAAGAAATCAACAACATCTGAACGCTTATTAGATATCTATAACGATATGTGTACTATTGTTGACAAATACAAACCTGATTGTGCCGCAGTAGAAAAATTGTACTTTTTCAAAAATCAAAAAACTGTTATTCCT
>JAMPEO010000146.1 GCA_023665105.1 Candidatus Gastranaerophilales bacterium
ATAAAATCAGCAGCAATACACCTTCCAATCGCATATAAATTATCATAATCTGCAGAGATTAAAGATTCTATTGGGAGCATATATTCTTGCATTTGTTGCTCTAATACAGAGTTATCTTGCTGCTTTGAATGAATATCAACAGGATAATTTGATATTAAACAAGGATTATCAAAGTTTTTACCACTTTTTAAATCTTCAATAGTATAAATATACTTACCTTTTATCCTATTTGAAACCCTTACACCGAGTGAATTTGCTATGGATGAGATATATGCGTTTTCAAACCCTTTAAAATATTTTTTTAAAAAGTTTGACAGTCTTAAAATACTTGCCCTACCTTGCTTTAAAGCTAATGATAAGGCTATTTTATTATTTGGAGCAATATCATTAGCTAAAACTATACGAGGGCAGTTAAACGCAAGTGTAGTAGGCATTCCAGGCACACTAAACACTTGAAAATAGTTTGAATCTTCAAGCGTAATATCACCATTCTTTATACCAGCTTCAAATATTGGTCTAAGTGCCCAGTTCTTGTCTTTATCCCAAGTATATGCAGTAGACAAGTGTATATTATTATCAATTACACAAGATGTAGTAACATTTCTATCACTATCTATATCCATTATCCATTCAGAAAATTCTTTTAGATCTATACCACTCATCATAAATCTTAAATTATTTGGCTGAAAATTATTTTTATTTTCTAAAAAATCACAATTAATTTTTTGAAAAATTTTCGCATCACCAGTTGCATCTATAAGATGTTTTGTTTCGATATATTCCGATAATATTTGATCTTGTTTGTTAATATTATGAGTATATTTCGTGTCGATACAATCTGTATTGTTTTTTAACATTACAGATTTAATGTGCTTATTATCAATTTTTATATCCGATATTTCTGAATCGAATAAAACTGTCACATTTACCTCTTCCAGAAGCTTATCTAATACTATTTTCATAAGTTCAGGATTAAACCATCCAATATTACCATCTTGATAAGTAATTTGACCACCAATTTCATGAAGTGATTTCATTAAATATGAAAAGAACTCAGTGTTAATATTATTATCAGAAGTTTTCATAGCCGGACAAACTTGCGAAGAAGTCATTGTTCCACCAAGAAAAGAATTTTTTTCCACTAATAAAACTGATAATCCGAGTTTTCCTGCAATATATGCACATGCACAACCAGCAGTGCCGCCACCGGCAATAATAATATCATATCTCATTTCTATACCTCTTTAAATATTTTGATGATGATTCTAAGATTGATTCAGAAATTTCTTTTTCCCTGTTTAAAAGTATCGTTTTATTATCAAGATTTAAATTTGGATCCCGATAAGGAATACCTGCTTTAGTATAAAGCAAGCCAAAATCTTTTTCTGTAAGATTATTTTTTATATTTATTTTATTTTTAGAAGCAATGGTGCCTACAATTTTGTCGTACTTATTTAATGAATTACCAAGACTGAACCCTGCATCTAACATTGCTCTTCTAACTGTTGCTGATGTGTTATAAGTTACTAATATAGCGGAATCATTCATAACTGCATATAATTCTTTAAAGAAATCTACTGACCAAATACAAGGGCACTTTGCTGGTGTAAAACCATCTAAAAACACAACATCATATTTATTAGACGTGACAGATATAAATTTACGGATATCTTCCGGATAAAAGTTTATATTCAAATCTTTATTACTTAGTTTGTCACGCAATAAATTATATCGCTTTGATATATTCCCATAATATATATTATGTAAATTCAGCTTTTATCTCCTCTCTAGATAATATTATACCAATTTAATAAATAAATCAACTAATTTTCGCATTAAAAGGGCAAAAGACTTACTTTTACCCTTTTAACACGTGTTTTAAAAGGAGGTAAATAATGCAATATAACTTAATAAAGTATATACTAAACACGGAAACCACCACGTTGAGGACGTGGTCTACTATTAACACTTTTAACTGCTTCATTTCCAGCAGTCTTAGCAAAGTATCTTTTCTGTTTTTTAAAACTTGTTTTTTTAGCTCGACTCATTTATAATTCTCCTATGTATGATTTTTTAACAGCTTTTATATCAAATTTCATAATTACTTTTTGCCTGGTATATATCGTGGTGAAGGCTTATAAGGTTTAAATTTAGTAGGAGTAGGCATACCACGAAAAGCTCCATATATACCTAAACCGGCTCCGACACCAGAACCAACAATACCACCTAAAGTACGAGCCCAAGTAGGAGGTAGATTTGCCATACCAAGCTCATAAGCAACATCATTAGCGTTAGCTTGAGCATTTGCACTAATACGCGAAGTCTGTGCATTATATCCTTGCCATAATCCTTGCTGTTGTTGATTATAAGCGGAATTATCGTAAAAGTACTTCTGTGCTTGCATAACAGCTAATTCTTTCTTCAATTTGCGTGCCAAATTTTCGTTAGTAATAGCTAATTCTTCTTCTTTTTTCTGATTCAACAAAGCTTCTGAATTTGACTGTAATACTTGAGCACGAGTACTGGCAGTTTCATTTTCCAATCTAGCTAAATCGGCAAAATTAGCAATAGCACTACCATAATTTGGATTTGCACCCTGTTGTGCACTAGCAAAATTACCATTAGCAGAAGTAGCATTATTTTGAACTGCTAATAAAGGGTTATAACCGGCTTTTTCAAGACCTTCACGATTCCACGACCATTGATTGATAGTAGAATCTTTTGTAGTTTTTGAATTCAAACTACTTTGATATCTCATCAATTCTTTTGAATAAGCTTGCTGTTGAGAAGCACCAAGAGCGTTTGAAGCAAGTCCAAAAGCTCCTCCTAATAAAGAAGAAGCAATAGAACCACCTAATGTTGCAGCTGCTGCAGTAAGTACCATAATTAACCTCGCATAAACCATTTCATAGGGTCAGAGTAAGCTGGCAAGCACCTGACGACATTACCACTAAATTTATGATTAACAATAAAGTAAGGACTATCAGTAACAGCAGATATACGTTGAATTGGAGTATTCATATTGATAAAGTTTTCATCATTAGTAGGAACACTTGCAAATTGTTCTGCTAAACTCCATTGACCTATAGTTAATGGGGCATTCGGACGTACTAATCCAGTTAATGTATTTTGTGAATATTTATATTCTGCATAGCGTTCGGCATATCCAAATACTTCATCATCACTATCTGTACCAGTCAATACTAATTCCTTATTCTTGATAGTCTGGTCAGTCAGATTAGCAAATATTGGTATTGCAAAATCAAGATTTGTTTGTCTTGTCCATTTACGTTGAAGACCTTGATAATAAGTAAGGTCACTATAAATATTCATTATACCAATAATATATCCATGTTCAGTAAAAGAGCGTGTAAAACTATGTTCACTCGTACCACCATATACAATAGCAGAGATATTACCTTGTGGGGTTTCCTGTCCAGTAGTACCAGTACCAGAGTTTTGAATAACAGGCTGTACGGCTAATCTTAAATGATTTCCGCCTAAAAACTCAGGACGTTGTAATCTAGCATCAGGAGAGATAACGCCAAATTGAGTATAAATATATTCAGTATAACGTGTGCCTCCACGAGCGTTTAACTCTTGATATGATTGCATTTGGAAAGCATTTCTAAAGGTAGCAATATCGACAGCAGAAACACTAGTCATATCAGCGACTAAACCAGTTAAATATTCGCCAGAATCCCAAGTTATACCAGAGGAAGACATATCTTGACCTTGTCCAGCCCAAGTTTTGCCTTGCAAAGTATATTGATACTTAGTAGGAACACCCATAGTAGTATTATAATTTAAAGGGGGAGAAGCTTCTTGCGAAAAACCAACAGAAGATAAACCATTTGATGGATTAAATTGTACATAAGGGGCTGAACGTGAAACAGCAGAAGTTAAATTGCCTAAAGCAGGATTAACACTAGTAGCGTCAACACCAGAAGAACCAATCCAACCAGACTGAGACATATCAGTTAATCGCAAACCTGTACCATCTCCATACACTGGGGCATATCCACCAATAGGAACTGTAACAGGATCGCCAATTTGAGGCTCAAGAAGAGATGAAGTAAAGTAATCAAATCGTTTACCACGTTTCAATAATTTATATTCAGTAGAAGGAGTAGCTTCATCACCATTATTGTAATATGAGTATCCACAACGTTGCTCATCTCTATACCATTCATCATAAATCAAATTATATGCTCTAAAAGGTAATGCATTTACAGAAAAAGCACCAGTAAGAAGATTATCAGTACCTTTAATTGGCAATTCAAAGTAATCATAAATACTACCTGTTTCAGGTAAAGCATCAGCAGAAAAAGTTACTTGAGGTATAGTATAATCATTAGTAGTATTGCTACGTGATTGCTCTCCAAAGAAATACTTAGTATTTTCCCATACTAATCGCATAGGTACATACCAAAAGTGATAATCACAATATAAATTATCCATCATAGGTACGTTTAACGGTGCAATAAATCTAATAAAAGAACTAACGCCAAAGTTAAAAGAGTCACCAGGCAATACTTCTTCGCACATACATGGATACAAATAATCAGTAGTCAATGTAGTAGTATTAGTATGACTCAAATCAAATTGTGAGCGTGGCATATTAACACTAGCTAATTTAGAAAAGAAATGTTTAGGAGCAGATTTAGCCATATTAAATTCCTTTCACGTTATTGAGGCACGTAATAACAACCTCCAATATACTTATCAAACTTTTTAACAAAATAGTAATAACATCTTTTTTAATCTCTATCATAATAAACTCCATTTAAATAGAAAAACAGTATCAAATTCAGTAATAACAGCACTTTAAGAAAAAGTGGCTGTCACCTCCGCCAGTTAGTGACAAGGGGCTAGGCGGAGGCTCCGTCAGAAGAGCCAGTAGGTGCCGCTTGTGGAGCGGTTTTAGGGGCGTCAACAGTTTCAGCTTGTTTAACAACAGATTGTTGAGTTACACGTGGTAACAATACACCTTTTTTAATCAAATAATCATCACCTTTGTTA
>JAMPEO010000147.1 GCA_023665105.1 Candidatus Gastranaerophilales bacterium
CGTGTGCTCCAAGAGAACAAAGCGAATACTTGCAGCTTTGGTCGATTGGGGTTCGAAAGAACCTGCGTCAGGGCGAATACCCGGTGAGAGGGTAATAAAAAATAGCAAGGGAGAGATTCGAACTCTCGACCTCACGGGTATGAGCCGTGCGCTCTCACCAGCTGAGCTACCTTGCCATAAAATTTCTCTATCAAATTTTCAATAATCTGATTATTACATAAGCACTAAAAAAATTCAAGTAAAATTTTCGTACTTATATCATTATTTTTTAATAGCCAATGCTTTGTATTTTTCTTAAAATAATGATATAATTCTTCTGTATTAAAATAATAAGGGGACTTTCATGGCAACAATCAAGAATACACAAATAGGAACTAGTGGTAATGACGAATTAACCATTTCTAAAAATGGGTTCAACTATGTAATGGGACTTGAAGGTGATGATAAATATATAATTAACAATATTAAAAAGTCTTGGACTATTGTTGATGATGCTCTTCAAAATTATGAAGATATGGAAGGTATTTTTGATGATTATAATACTGTTACTCCTATGACTGATGGTGGTAACGATACTGTACAAATCAACAATGTCAATGCAAACGATTTGATTTTGTTCTTTGATGTTGCTGCTAATGATGATGTTGATGTTGATGTTGATGTTGATGAAAGTCTTGCTATTGTACATAAATCTTTATTAGATTCTGTTATGACGCAAATAAAGAAATTTAATGAAAATGATAAGTTGCCATCAAAAGGTGCTGTTGAGATAGATTATTATTTTAATAATAGTGACCGTAAAGGAAATCAGATTGAACATATTCAAGTTTCAAAAGGCGGAGTAACAAAAGAAATCGACGTTGATGCTTATATAAGCAAAGTAACTGAAAAAGTTAAAGATGTTCTTAACAAATATGATTATTCTACAGCAATGGAAATGTTATTCGAGAGTAAAGCATCTGCAAAACAAATAAAAGAACTTAAGGCGTGTTATAAATCTCCGATAGATTTGATTATTACCGGAACTAGTAATAAAAATGATAAAATCTATGCAGAAGCAGGTGCTGATACTATTGTATTTGATGTTAACAGTGGAGATGACACTGTTTATAATGCAGCAGGTGCAGATAAGCTACAATTTGAAGATGTTGAAGTTAATTTCTTGATGAAAAACGGCAATAATCTTTATCTTAATTATGGTAATAATAATCAAGTAACTTTATCAAATTATTATAAAGCTAAAGACAAATTAGATACATATACTGATACAGATTATGAAGGTAATCAAACCCTCCATAAAATTTCTGAACAAACAATAAGGGTTACAGGTAAAGGTAAAATCTATGGTACCGCAGGAAATGATATTGTAGAGGGTAGTGAAAAAGCTGATAAAATTTATGGTCAAGGCGGAAATGATGAGCTTTATGGTGATTGGGGCAATGATGTAATTTATTCTCAAAGCCAAGTGGGTGATACTGTTCTCCTTGCAGGTGAAGAAGGTAATGATAAACTCTATGCAGGTGCAGGTACTGATATTTTTTATTTTGGCGAAGCCTACGAAAAAGGTGAAGGTAAAGATACTATCTATAATGCAAATAGTGCTGATAAATTGAGATTTGTTAATATTAATTTTGACGATTTAAAATTCACTAAATCAGGGAATAATCTTGTCATTACTATTGCTAATATGGACAATTTATCTGAAGATGCACAAGCTGCATATAAAAATTTCAAATTAACTTTGTCCAATTATTTCAAAAATAATAATAATGATAAATTGGATACAATCGAATTTCTTGAGATTGGTGGTGATGTTGATCTAAATGACCCTAAAAATACGACAACTGCTTATATTAGTGATGCTAAAATTTATGTATCGGGTAGCGGAAAAATAACTGCGAGTGATTTTGATGATATTATAACCGGTGGTAAAAAGGCGGATAAAATAACCACAGGTGCAGGTGATGATGTAATCACTGGGGGTAAGGGTAATGATACAATCACTCTTGGTGCCGGTAATAAAGAACTTAACTTTAACAATGGTGATGGGAACGATACTATCTATGTTAATGGTTCAGACTCTGTAAAGATAAATTTAGAAAAATGTGACTCTATTGATTATATTAGAGGTCAAAACAAGGCGGCAAATGATTTGTATATAGAAAGAAAATATACTGATGCAAAAGGCAAAATTAAAACAGAAACTATAGCTATAAAGAATTATTTTACGGATGAACCTAATATAAGTGTGATTTCCGATGGAAAAACTCAAAGTTTATCTGATATTACTTTTACTATCAAAGGTAATGAGAAAAAAGGTGGTGAACTGCAAGGAACTAATGGTGATGATATTCTAAGAGGTTCTGACAAAGTTGATACAATTTGGACAAACGGTGGAAACGATGTAATCTATGCTGGCAAAGGCAACGATATCATACATGCAGAAGATACTACTTGTACAATCAATTTAAATGAACTTGACGGGGTTGACACAATTTATGCTAATTCCAATAGCAATATTGTTTTGAATTATATAGGAACAGAGGAAGATATCCGATTCTTTAAATCATCTGATAACTCTAATTCAGATTTGATTATCGCAAGAGGTCTTGATTTCAAAAACGATATAGTTATTATTAAGGATTATTATAACAATGCGTATGGTGATAGACCTGTTGTTTCTTACCAATTTAATAACGGTGATGCTCAAATTGTAGACGATAAATTCTTAGCAAATCTCAATGCATATTATTACCCTGATAAAAGCAATAGTGGTGTCATTCAAGTATCGGACGAAAACGGAAGCATTGTTTCAATAAGCAAGAGTATATTATTCACATCTCAGTATGATACTAATGATACTTATATTGTTAACAATGCAAGGAACTACACAAATATAAGTGATAGGGCGGGTGAAGATACTTTGCAAGTAAACAATATTGCGGAAGACAAACTGAAAATGTTTTTCAACGTTAACAAAGAAAATGGTTTGAACGTTAATAACCAAACCTTATACTTATTTGACAGCAAGGATGCGACATTGGCTAATTTGACAAAATGTTTAGTAAGTCCAAATTTAAGTGCATACAAAGGTGTTCAGATAGAAGATTATTTCAACACAGGCAAGATTGAGCATATAACGGTCGCTGATGTGAATGGTGATAATTCTAAAGAGGTTGATGCTCAAACAAAAATCTATGTTATAGCACGTGAAATCCAAAAATATCTTCAAGAATTATCTGATAAAGGGAAATACTATAATAGTGCTGCAGAAGTATTGTTATATGGAGATTCTAAGACTAAAACCAACTTGCTTAATATTTATTTGAAGACAGACGTTGAAAAAATTATGTCTGAAGGTTATACATTTGATTATAGACATAATCTTATGACGAGCGGTTCAACACTAACTGGTAGCGATAGTGATGATAAGTTCTATTTGAATAATACAAATAGCAGAAATAATTATAGCAATTTGACATTTAACGGTGGAGCAGGCAATGATGAGTATCAAATAAATACTCAACTTGGTTCTGCTAACACAAGTTATTATTCAAATTCATCAGTAAGTGAATTGAATATTGTTGATACGGCGGGTAATGATACATACAAAATTGGTGCAAATCTTGCATCTATGTATTCTCAATATGGTGTCTCAATCACTGACTATGAAGGTGACGATAATTATGAATTATCTACATTTTTAGCCTATGATGGCGGCTCTGCAACAGCACCCGGAAAAACAATTATTGATGATAAAGCAGGGAATAATACATTATCATTAGTGGGTGATGAAACTAATATTGGCGTTAGGTTTAGTGTAACCTTGAACGATGACGGCGGTTATACTGTAGGTGATGATTTGATTATTGTAAATTCACGAATGTCTTTCGAAGATGAAAAATTTATAGATGTGAATTTTGGCGGTTGCGGTATTTGGGTTAAAGATTATTTTGAAAATAACAATATGTCTATCAATTTGAACGGTAAAACGTTAAATACTGATTATTTGAATCAGATTGCAGCAAATGTTGCCGGTTGGTTAGAAGATAAAGGATATACTTCAACAACAGAAGTGGTTTCAGGCTATAATAGTGAGTTGTTATTGGCACAATTTAACCTGGGCAATGTATGGCAAGATACGCCATCCGGAATGGCAGCTGATCAAATGTAGTAAAGTAGGATGGGTGCGATGAAGTTGTCGCACCCATCCTACTTTTGTTTATAAAATTGTAGGTCGGCATTACTTGAAGTGCACCCACAAAAGAACGTCCAAAATCCATTTTGAAATCCATTATGTTTATGCTACAATTTTTGTATCTTTTTTTAGAAATTTAGTTTAAAAAATAAGGAGAAAAAAATGGCAGAAAAAAGAGTATGGCTTTTTAAAGATGGTAACGCTAATATGCGTAATCTTTTAGGCGGAAAGGGTGCTAACTTAGCAGAAATGACTAATCTTGGCTTACCTGTTCCTCCAGGATTAACAATCACTACAGAAACTTGTATGGATTATATCAACAATGGCAATAAAATGCCGGAAGGTCTTATGGACGAAGTTAGAGCTGCACTTAAAGAAGTTGAAGCTCAAAAAGGACAAAAATTCGGCGATGCTGAAAATCCTTTATTAGTTTCTGTTCGTTCAGGTGCTAGAGTTTCTATGCCTGGTATGATGGAAACTATTCTTAACTTAGGTCTTAATGATCAAACTGTTGAAGCTATGATTAAGCTTACTAACAACCCTCGTTTCTGCTATGACTCATATAGAAGATTCTTGACTATGTTTGGTTCTGTTGCTTGGGAAATGGACAGACAAAAATATTTTGAATCAGAATTAGAAAAAGTAAAAGAACGTGAAGGCGTTAAACAAGATACAGAAATTTCAGCAGAAGGCTTGAAATCTCTTATCCCTGTTTATAAAAACTTGATTAAAGAAGTAACTGGTAAAGAGTTCCCACAAGACCCATACGTACAACTTCAAGAAGCTATTGAAGCTGTATTCC
>JAMPEO010000148.1 GCA_023665105.1 Candidatus Gastranaerophilales bacterium
GGTCTTGCGTTTGCACCACTGGCTTGTGTGTGTAACATTGGAGTTTCAACTTCCAAGAATCCTTTTTCTGTTAAGTATTCTCTGATTTTTTGGATTATCAAACTTCTTTTTCTGAAAGTATCTCTTGTTTTTTCGTTAACAATAAGGTCAACGTATCTTTGGCGATAACGTGTTTCTTGATCGGTTAAACCATGAAATTTTTCAGGTAATGTTTGAAGAGATTTTGAAAGGATAGTATATTCTGTAGCTTTAATAGAAAGTTCTCCTCTTGGAGTTCTTCTGATTGTTCCATAAAATCCCATAATATCACCAACATCAACAAGTTTTAGAGTTTTAAACTTGTCTACATCCATATTATCTTTGTGTGAAAAGATTTGGATTTTTCCTGTTGAATCCATCAAGTCGATGAACATTCCTGAGTTTCTGATTGCCATTACACGACCGGCTACTGAATAAAAATCTTCGGTTTCTTCACCGGCTGGTAAGTCTTTATATTTTTCTTGCAATTCTGCTGCATTTATATCCTTCTTATATGAATAAGGGTATGGATTGATACCTTTATCTATTAGTTCTGCTAATTTTTGAAGTCTTCTTTGACGCATTGTTTCTTTTGCAGAAATTGGTTCTCTTGTTGTACTTTCAGTCATTTCTATATCCTCTTATAATTTGTAATAATTTATAGCTATATTCTAACATAAACAGGATATTTTAGATTATTAAATCTTTGTGGTATAATAAAATGTACAACAACTGTGTTTTGTAACAAAAATTTTGTATATGTAAACTTTTTTTAAAATCATGGCAAAATTTTATATTGTTCATAGTTTATATAGATAGAATAGTGTGTAGTATGTGAAAAGGAGTACGATATTGACAAATATCGCATCAAGGTTAGGGCAAAATAATTATTACTTACAAAGGGATCAGTTAAAAAATATTGCATTTAAAAGTGAAAAAACTGAAGAACAAAAACCCGTAGAAGAAAACAAAGAATCGAAAAAAGAAAAACGAAAAGATATTTATCTGGATTCGCCAATCCGTGCATTGGGATATACCAATGAGTTAGGTGAAGCAATCAGACCGATAAGTCCATTACTGGCAAACTTGTCTTGGTTACCTGCGATTGCATATATTGGTGCAGATGTTGCCGACAAATACAAACAAGATGAATACGGAAACGAAGACCCAAGCGGAAAACGTGCGTCTAAACAGTTAGCTACTCAGTTGTTAGCAAGTGTGTTATTGCCGACAGCTGCAGTAAAAACAGGACAATCGATTGTCGATAATTCAGCTGCGTATGGCAAAAAAGGGTTATCGCTAACACATAGAGAAAATATTTCTGATATGGTTATTGATTCTATCAATACCGGTGAACACAAAGCTTTCTTGACACCTGACGGCAAAATAGATAAAGCATTGTATAAAGAGTCTTTATCAGGCAAAATTGATGAAGTTATTAAACACAAGAAAACACATAAGAAAATTATTGAGCCGTTTGTTAATGTAATCGAAACTCTTAAAAAACCGTTCATTAAAACACCTAAAACAGAAAGTATTAAAGGTTATGCTGATGCGGTTATAGATAGACTTATTGATACAAGACAGCAATTACTTGATGGTATAAAACCTGAAAGAATGTCTAAAAAAGCGTTTGATAAGTTTATGGCTCTTGCAAAAGATGCTCCAATTGAAGAAAAACAAAGTATGGCATTTGATGCAATCAAAAAGATGGAGAAAAGTAAAATGTTTAATAACAGAGTTCTTAAATCCATCGGCGGACTTGTTGCATTATCAATAATGGCAAAACCTATTGACAAGTTTGTTGAACACGTAATTATAGGTAAGATGGTTGGACCGGCGATTGATAAAGTTGGTAACAAACCTCAAGATACAAACAAAGCGTAAGTTTAAGAATATTTTATAAAAACTGCTCCCGTACAATCGGAAGCAGTTTTTGTTTGGAATAAAAATTTTATGATGTTAAAATGATATCAGGTGAATTATGGATATCCTTAGAAGATTATTAAATCCGCTAGGTAAAGAAAAAGGCGGGAAGCGAGAATATAAAGATTTATCAAAAGACAGTCAGCAGGTTGCTGCCCGACCTCCGAGTGAACTGCTTTTGTTCTCCCGTGATTTAGCCGGCACTCAAATTCAAAAACACATGCTTATCCTAAATAATTGCAGATGGATTCGTGCTGAGTATACTTACCCTGCTTTTGATAGTATGAATTTTATGTATAAAAATAAGATTTTTTCTATAATAATAGATATTCAAGATTATGATGGAAACTCTTATCTTCCGGAAGAATATATAAAACGTCAATTATATGCTGCAAAAAAGAATAACCTGATTCCGTGCAAGTTTCCTGTTGTTGTTGATAATCCTCACGAACCTGATTTGAGCACTGTTAAGGCTTTGCACGAGGGGTGGAATTTGGAGCATACGCAGACAAATGAATTGATTTTTCCTGAACAGATTGCAACAACAGAAAAAATTCCTATGTCTGAATGGGAAATGAGAAATTTTGCAATAGTGTTTGTCAGAAAATATTTAGCAGCAAAACAACTTAAAGTTTTATCATTTCAAGATACTCTAGAAGTTGATCCTCAGATATGGTTTGAGGATGCAAATAGCGAAAAATGCTGGATAGTTGTAAGATGCTCAAAATATCCTGATACAGAGGTGCCGAAACCTGAAAAATTGAAAGAGATAATTAGGAGATGTTTTGCTCATGACGGTTATTTTGCAAGTATTGTATTGACTCCTGCAAATAGAGAAGAAGGAGATAAAGAACTTTATCGAGGCGGGAATGTTCATATCGAATTTAAAGGTTTTGAAAAAATTCATACTAAAATGTAGGTAACAATATGCAAGCAGAATTTATCAATAATAATAGTAGAGATATAATAATATTTTTAACCGGATGGGGATGTGATGCAAGACAGTTTAGGTTTATGAAATCTGAACAAAATGATATACTTATTCTTTATGATTATACTGATTTAGAATGGGATTTTGATTTTTCAAAATATAAAAATATTAGTTTGATAGCTTTCTCTGCCGGTGTTTATGTTGGCGGATTGATTTATGAAAAACTTCCTAAATTAACGAAATCTATTGCTATCAACGGTAATCCGCTTGCTTATGATGATTACTTTGGTCTGAGAAAAGAAATAAAAGATGTGTTTCAAGGTGTATCATCTGAAACCGCATTGAGTTTTAGACGCAAATATATGGTCATAAGTGATGATGAATACAACTTGTTTAATCGTTATCATCCGTGCAGAACCTATGAAAGCTGTAAGACCGAATTAAAAAGCCTTGCAGAGTATTACAATAATAGCAAGGCTATGAACTATGATGTTGCAATATTAAGCAAAAAAGATAAAATTTTTGATACAAATCGTCAGAATGAATATTGGAAAAATCGTTCCAGATGTGTTTATTTAGAAGATTCTGCACATTTCCCGTTTTTCACATTAAATGATTTTGACGAAATTATAAAACTTTAGTTTTCAGGAATATACAAAACTTTGTTTTCTAATATATCTCTCACATTTTCGAGGTATCGTAATCCTTTGGTGAGTTGTTGGTATTCCTGAACAATAGCAATAATATCATCGCTTGAAAGTCTAATAGTACGTCGTTTACAATTTGGGGTGTCAATAATCTTTGCCATAAAATTCCTCCTCTTCTTTACAATGATGTTTACGGCAAACACTTGTGAAATCTTTAGTTAAATCGTTTTTTAGGTGTAAAAACAGATATTCAAAAAATAAAAATCTCTATAATTTTATGGTGGAAATCAGTTGTTTTTGGTATTATGTAATTGTAGAACGAAATAGCAAACGGAGTAAATTATGAGCGGACATTCAAAGTGGTCAACAATTAAGCACAAAAAGGCTAAAACTGACTCAGCAAGAGCAGTTGTATTTCAAAAATATTCAAGAGAGTTGATAGTTGCAGCAAAACTTGGCGGTCCTGATCCTGCAGGTAATTTCAGATTAAGAACTGCAATAGAAAAAGCAAAAGCTGCAGGACTTCCTAATGATAATATTAAAAGAGCTATTGAAAAAGGTGCGGGACAATCAAGTGCTGATAATTACGAAGAAATTGTATATGAAGGTTACGCTGCAGGCGGCGTAGCAGTTGTTGTTGAAGCAATGACTGATAATAAAAATAGAACTGCCGGTGATATAAGAAGTTATTTTTCAAAATTTAACGGAAATCTTGGTGAAACAGGTTGTGTTGGTTGGATGTTTGACCGTAAAGGATGTATCACTTTTGATAAATCAGTTGATTATGAAAACCTTTTTGAAGCTGCTATCAATCTTGATGCAGAAGATATTATTGATGATGAAGAAAATTATAAGGTTATTACTTCTTATGAAAATCTTCAATCTGTAACAGAAGGACTTGAAAAAGAAGGATTTAAATCTGTTACAGCTGAATTCACTCGTATTCCGCAAAACGAAATTGAGGTTACAGACGAAAAAATTGCGACAAATATTATGAGATTATATACAAGACTTGATGAACACGATGATGTTCAGAATGTATATATGAATTTTGATATTGATGATGATTTGATGGAAAAGCTGGATTACTAAGGTTTCTTAATCTATATAAAAGAAGAGTGGTAATAAATACCACTCTTTTTATTTATTATTAGAAAATTTTCATAAATATATCAAAAAAAACAGAAAAGAATCCTATAAAAATTTTTGTTAATTCAATAATAAATAAAAAAACGGTAGTTGTAGTTGTATTGTGCGAGAAAGGTATAAAACATAAAATTGTAATAAATAGAAAGATATTTTTGAATATAGTTTCTTGTTTTAAAAGAGGTTCATCTTTTATAAGTTTTTTTATTGCATTTTTGGAGATAACAGTAATATAAGTATATGTAGCTAATGGAAGAAACATAATCAAAAGATAACAAAT
>JAMPEO010000149.1 GCA_023665105.1 Candidatus Gastranaerophilales bacterium
AATGGCAAGATTGGTTATTAAAAATGTAGAAATTCGTAATGCACTTTCTGATTCTAATGGTGCTGTTATCAATAACGCAGGTACATTAAATATTACAAATACAAGTTTTATTGATAACCGTGTTGTTGGAAATTTACACGGTGCAGCTATTTATTCAACTGCAAAGGTTACTATTTATGCAAATGCAGGTATTTCAAAATTTAGCAGGAATTATTTAGAATCATCTAATACTTATGAAGCTATATATATGAATGGCTCTACATTAGCATTAAATTCTGTTAATGGCGGTTCTATAGTATTTGATGATAAAATTAACGGTTCGAATGATTATAAAATTGCGATTGATGGGGATAACAAATCTTTCGTGAGATTGAATAATGCTGTTGAAAATGCTAGTATTTCTTTGGCAAATACTAATCTAGTATTAAATAATAATACAGATTTTTCATCTTCATCACTTGATGCAAAAAGTGGTTCTGTTTCTTTGCAAGATGGTATATTAGCGGAATATGACTTAGGTGTTTTAACTTCTTCCGCTTCTGTAAAATATTTAATTGATATGAAACTGGAAAATTCAGTTTTAAAATCTGATACTATTTCTGTTGCTTCCGGTTCTACAGGTGTTATTACCATTGATTCTATTTCCGGTTTGAATATAGATTCTTCCAGTGTTGCTCAATTTATAAACAATCCTGTATCTGTACAGATTTTATTTAGAGCAAACTCTGCAGATACTATTAAACTTGCATTATCTCAAACATTAGCTGATTCTTTTAATAAAGCTATGTCGCCTCTTGAATATTATGATGAAGCAACTCAAAAATATATTATTCATTCATCTGATTTCTTGGGGGCTGTTGGTCTAAAATTGAATGAAGCAGAAGATGGAGTTGTTTTGGGGGTTATAGATTCCAGTGATATATTAGCCACTGTGAATAAATATACTCCGTCAAGTACATCTCCACAAAAAGACAGATATTTTATACTTGGTGATAATGAAGTTTATACCGTAAAAGAAAATACAGGAGTTACCGGTAAGGTTGGAACTATGTATTTACAAGGCGGAGAAGGTTCTATAATTGATTATAGCAATATATATAGTGGTTTTTCTACCCCTGATGGTGCTAAATTAGATATTTCAAACGTAATGTTTAGAAATGCTTTATCAACAGATAACGGAGCTGTTATTTCTAATTCAGGTATTATTGGTGCTTCGACAGAAACAGGTATTGTTAATTCTATGTTTATAAGCAATAGAGCTGTTATGGGTGGTGCAATTTATAATACCGGCACTATTTATTCTATTAAAGATACAAGTTTTGCTAACAACGTTGTAAATTCAACAACAACTTCTGCTTATGGTGGTGCTATTTATAACACCGGAACAATAAACAGAATTCTTGGTGGAGAGTTTAGAGAAAACTCTGCTACATCTTCATATTTTGGTTATGGTGGTGCAATTTATAATACCGGTAGTATAGGTACAATTTCAACATCTTTCTATGATAACTATGCATCAGGTGCAAATGCTTATGGTGGGGCGATTTATTCCAGTGCAGATATAAGATTACTTGCTGATAGTCAGGATTATGTATTCAAAGGAAACTATACTTCTATAACTAGTTCTGCTACTAAAAATTATAATGCGATTTATATGAGTAATTATAATTCAACTCTAACTATTCAAGCAGATAATGGCGGAAGCTGGTCATTCTATGATGCTATAGATGGTGCTTATGGTTATACAGTAAGGATTACATCTGATGATGGAAGCGGTGTTGTTAATCTTTATAATCAAATAACCAATGCACAAGTTGTTACTAATAATGTTAATATTAGTCTTTCTGATAATGCTTTTACGACTTATACATTTAATTCGCTAAATTCAACTTTAACAAATCTTTCTTTAGACTTATCTTATGCCGATAGAAAAGCCGATGTGATTAAAGTTGGTGCAGGTTCAACCGGAACAATTACTATCTCTGAGTTAGTCGGCTTAGAAAAATCAGATATCTTAGATGATAGAGTGATTATTCAAATTTTGGATAAGGATGATAGTTCTTCTATTGTTCTTGCCTTAACTCAAGAAATTCAAGATAAGTATCTCGGTGAAATTGATATGGATAAGTATCTAGATTCAGAAACAAATACTTATATCGTTAAATCAACTGATTATATTGGTACAACAGGTATTCAGCTTAATGCGGCAAAAGATAGTGTTGTATTTGGTCGTCTTGCTGCGGTTGATGCTTTGATGACGGTAAATCAACTTTCATCTATTCAAGATAGGTACTTTGTGATTGAAGGTGCTCATTCAGTTTATACTGCTATCGGTAATACAGGTTTAACAGCTTTATCCGGTAAGATGTATGTGCAAGGTGAAACAACAACATCTATTGTTGATGGTATTGATGTTGTTACAAATTCTGTTATTGATTATGATGAAAAATATTCAGGTTTTATAGTTTGTTCCGGCGGAAAACTTTCTATTTCTAATATTACTTTTAGAAATGCTGTTTCTAGCACATCCGGTGCTGTTATTTCTAACTCTGGTTCATTAGAACTTGATAATGTTGTTTTTGAAAATACATTAGTTAATGCTGTTACAACAATAAATGGTTCTGTTGTTAATAATGCTTCAAATGTTCAAAAATTTAATGCAGGTTTTGTAAACAACAGATTATTGGCAGAAAGTGCAAATATATTTGGCGGAGTTTTGTACAATAGTGCTGATATAGAGAATATGTCCGGTAGTTTTACGGGTAACTATGCATATTCAAATGAAGGCTCTATCGATGGTGGTGTAATCTTTAATGCTGCGTCAATATATAATATTACCGGTACTTTTGAAAATAATAAAGCTCAAACTTATAATAAATCTGTGCACGGTGGTGTTATTTATAACCAAGGTACATTAGGACATTATGTTGATGGAACTTATGTTTCAGGTGAGATTATTGCTGACTTTATTGGCAACAGTGCTGTTACTGATGGTTCACAAGGACAAGATTCTCTTGGTGGTGCGATTTATAACTATGGTTCGATTGAATCCATTATTTCACAGTTCTCAGGTAACTACAGTTTGAACTATTCCGGCTTATCTTCAGGTGGTGCTATCTATAACTTAGGAACATTATCAAATGTTTCAGGTTCATTTGATGAAAACTATGCATTTGGATATGATAATGTCGATTCTGTATTGGGTGGTGCGATTGTTAACAAGGGTACAATGACAAAAATTGATGCATCATTCACAGGAAACTATGCTCGTTCATCATCTTATTATGCTTATGGTGGTGCAATTGAAAACCAAAGCTATATCAATACGATTAGCGGTAATTTTACCGCAAACTATGTAATGGCTATTCAATATGGCGGCGGTGGTGCTATTGATAACAATTCACAGATTTATACAATAAGCGGTGACTTTTCTAAAAACTATGTTACAGCAACAAATTATGCAACCGCTGGTGCGATATTTAACTCTAATGATGCTTATATCGGTGATATTTCCGGTGAATTCTCAGAGAACTATGTAATTTCAACTGCTTATAATGCAACCGGTGGTGCAATTACATCTGCCGGAACAATTAGAAATATTACTGGTAACTTTATAAACAATAGCGTTACTGCTGCGTTATTTGCTAATGGTGGTGCTATTTATAACACAGGCTCTATTACTAATATTTCTGCATCATTTATCGGCAACTCTGCAATAGGTGTTTCCGGTGCAAGTGGTGGTGCTATTTATACTAATTCTGATTTAAGATTTGTCGCTACTAATCAAGCGTTTGAGATTAGTGGAAACTATGTTTCAACTGATGGTGGTGAAACAAAAACTTATCAAGCAGTTTATGTAGATGCTCCTTATATTACATTAACATTTAATTTATTAGAAAATGGTAGCTATACTATTCTCGATAATTTTGCAGGTTCAGAAGTATATGATATTATCTTCAATTCTACGGATAGAACAGGTAGTGTCATATTTAGCGGAGAACTTCAAAAGGCAAATGTGACTATTGCAGGAGCAAGCTTTACACCATCTATAAATACTTTTGGAAATGATAGAACAACTGTTAATGCAAATGCCGGTAATATGATTTTGCAAGATAACACAGCTAGTGTTTATACGATAAACAAATTGGTTTCTCAACCAGAAATGTTATATGCAATTGATATTGATTCTACCAATATGACAGCTGATAAAATGGTACTTGGTAAAGATTCTGAAGGTACTGTTACAATCAATTCTGTAGCTTATACAAAAGGGATTGTTGAAGGTACATTCCAGCTTCTTAATGCTCAAAATGAAAATATTCAACTTGCTGTTGGTGATAATTTGAATAATGGTATGGTTCTATTGACTGCTATTATAAATTGGAATACTAAAATCTCAACTGGTTATGTATATCGTTTGGCTACTATTGCTACTAAAAATGACTCATTGAACGTAGCATATCAAAATGGTATAGATTTGCTTTCTGCTTTAAATCAATTTGATACAGCAGATGAAAGACATTTCGTATTCTCTAACGTTTATAACGAATATGTAGTGGCTGCAAATACAGGAAAAACTGCAATATTGTCGCCTATGTATGTAGATGGTATTGTCGGTCAAAATAGATATCCTACTATTAACTATAGAAATGAAGCGGATAGAGTTTCATATTCAGGCTTTATACTTGGTGCAAGTGCAAGACTTTATATTGAAGGTGTACGCCTAGAAAATGCTCAATCTACTTATGGTAGTGTTATTTATGGTAATTCTGATTCTGCTGAAAATAAAGCGATTGCTACTATTTGGGATGGTGCATTTGAGTCTAATAGAGCTACTTATGGTGGTGCTATATTTGCTAATGAAAATACTACGATTGATTTAGTAAACAAAGTTATTACTGAATATGATGAAGTTACAACTCTTCCTTATGATGTAATTATT
>JAMPEO010000014.1 GCA_023665105.1 Candidatus Gastranaerophilales bacterium
TGTTCTTTATGGAGCGGGAGACGAGGCTCGAACTCGCGACATCCTCCTTGGCAAGAATACCTAAGCCAAATTTGATGTGTTTTACGAGTTTTACTCTTCCCCCAAAACTACCACCACTACTGGATAAGCCTCGTTTATCCAGTTTTATTGATTTACTCTGTTTTACCCACTTTATGAAAATTTGTGAGCAAAATGTGAGCATAAATTTAATTCAATGTTCAGAGGTCTGACAAATGTTATTCGTCTGACAAACTATTTAGATTATATAACACAAACGGAGAAATAACAATATGAACACAAGAATTACAGTGAGACTGGATGAGGAGTTATCTAAACTCCTCTCACAAATCCAAAATAAAAGTATTTTTAATTTAAGTGGCTTAATAAGAGAGGCCCTCAAGGCTAAGCTAAATGATTTTATTAACATAGATAATAGTGAAGACCTAGGGAGCTTAGAGAAAGATGAGAGATAATTCATTCACACTTAATGAGTTTGAGACAAATATTATTACTCTCTCACTAGGTAAGAAATACATGTATAATATAGCTCATTCATTCCTTAAGGGATATGAAGATACAGATGATTGCTACAGAGAGATTGATTACTTTGTTAATGGTATTGGTGATAAGAAGAAGATAAACAAATTTGTATTACCTCGAGAATTATATAGGTTTATTCATTCAAAAAGATTAAATGAACTGATAAAAGAGTTATGGTTGGATGATGAAGAGTTTTCTTATACTTACTTGTTTCATCATGCTAAAAATGTATATAAACAGTTTATTCAAGACAGAAAGAATGCTAATGTCCACTTATGGTTAAAGTTTGAACCAAAAGAGCCTGATAAATATAACAGGCTGGATGATACATTGCCTAATTATGACAGTATCATGTGTAAATTTTATCTTTATAATTACCGTAAATATACGTCTGTAAACAATAGCAGTGCTAACGGTTGGACATGCCAGCTCTGTATGTTTTATTTGCTTGTTATTGGCAACTTGTATCGTATCCTAAGACCTTATCTCACAAATATAGAGAATTTTATCGCGAAATGTATGCTTGAACTTAATCCTATAATTACAGGTTTTACAGCAACTGTAGACTTCAATGTAAAACATACAAAAGCGTTAAGTATTATACATGAACTTATGCAGTTGCACTCAAAAGGTAATTATCTGCAAAAACATGCGAATAAGCCTGAAAATAGCGTTGAATTTGTTTATACAACACTAGGAAGCACGTTTCATAGTGCATTAAATGATAGTGAAAAAAGCACTTATAGAGGTGATAACAATGGTAATAGGCTTATTAAACTAAAAGTTACAGGGCAAGGCAACATCCTAACTATGAGGATTGATGTTGTAGGGCTAGGAGTCCTTGAAGATATTACAGGAGAGGCAGTTCAAAAGAGTTTTTACAGTTGTATAACCGAAGAAATTACTATGGAGTATATCGGATACAAAGTTCTGAAATATATATTATCTCACACAAAAGAACATGAAACGATACTTAACAAAGCTAAAATAAAGGCTACTAAGCATTACTTAAGCAATCTACAACATACACGTAATTTGTTTAATAAAGAAGATGTGATTGACTCTTATAGCAGACCTCTTTTGTATAACAATGTTTTCAAGAACCTGAACCCTGAAACAATACTTTCTCTTGCGGAGAAACTAAAAAACAAATTCATACTTCAAAAGCAGAGCGTTGATTATATCATCATAGCTATTGAACTTGCAAAGTATGACAATGAGACTATCTCGCAAAAAATTAAAACACTCGGAAGTAAACAACAAGCTCAAATCCGTAAAATGATTAAATATATTCAAAAATTAAGCTTAGAACACAAACAACCCGTTCTAAACAGTATCTATAAGACCGTGAGCTATAAGGATTGACAATGCTTAGTAAGGTTAAAATTGATAAGCTCAGACTTATATACAAGAAGAAAGATGTGCCTCAGGAAACTAGAGCAGAGATAGATGACATTCTTAGATCTCATTACCCTGATTATTCATTATTTAATAAGGCTGGACTTGTTTTAAGCACATTTACACCGACAAAACAAAAGCGGCATGGCATGCCAGAGCTTAAACATAACCTTCAAATGCCTTCTCTTAAACAATTACAAGAGCCTCTTACCCGCTTACATCCTAAAATGTGGTTTAGCATTATTCATTTAGCTAAAGATATCTTGCTTACAAATTCTGTAAACGACTATCTCCTAATGCTTGCTGAAAGGTCATACAGCAAAATTGAACCTGAACTTATTGAGTCCGAAGGTATTTATAGCTTGTATTTTAAGTATTCTCATAATGACGACTCACTAAATGGTATTAATTTTGTGATTAAGTTCTACAATAAAGCAGAAGAATACTACAAACAGCACAAAACGTATATTTGTCCTCTATATGAACAACTAACAAAAGACGAGATTAAACAATTAGGAAAAGCATACAACTCTGACTCACATTCACTTAATCTGAAAGATTTAAACTTGCTAAGAGTTGAAATTGAATTACAAGGAGCTGATAAACTCTCTCCATTGACTAATCTTCTTTCACACAAAGATAAAGAAAGATTTACAGTTGAATTACTCCTTAATGCTATCAACAAAGGTACTCTAAACAATGACCTTGAGCAGATATTCACAACGATTTTACAAAGAATTATTTTTAATGCCAAAGAAACCTTTGAAACAGCAACAGCTGAGGTTTCTAAAATCAGAAAGCTGGCATGCGAACTCCTATTGGATAGTTCAGACTTTTATGGCTATCAAAATGTTGCAAATGAGTTAGGATTACAAAATCAGTTTTCGGAAATAGGTACAATAATCCGAAAGGTAACACCTAACTCTGATCTTTACAAAGAGCTATGTAATAAATTATTCTTTAAGGGTGATAAATCAGCCTTAAAGAATAGATTTATAAGAACTTGCAAGCCACATAGCTCACCTAACCTTAAAGACTTCATTCTGATTTATGTAGTTCCAATTCTTGACGATAGTTGACCGAGACTATTACTTATACCTAAAATGACTTTAACCAGGTGCAGCGAGCCTCTGAGCCAGGTATCCTGGTGATTATTTGTTCATGATAGAATGAGCTTATGACGGAAGTATTATCAAAGCTAACGAATAAGTATCAAGCAGTAGCAAAGTCAACACGATTACAGGCTCTTGTTGAGGATAAAAACTTCCTACCGATTTATGCCTCATCTAATGCTAAGGTCTATCCGTATCAGATTGCCTCAGCTAGATTTGCACTCCGTTCTGAGTATCTAAAAGGTTGTATACTTTGTGATGAAGGCTCTCTAGGTAAAACCTATGAGGCTCTTTTGATTGCTGGACAAAAGTGGTATGAAGGCAAAGAGAATATTCTTGTTGTTTTACCTTCAAACTTAATCCCTCAATGGCTGGGTAAATTAAACAAGGACTTCACGCTACCTCATATATTTTGGAATAACACACCTCAAATTCCTGATGAAGAAGGGATTGTTATTACAACTTATGATGTGGCTCTAAAATACTCTGACCGTATCAAAGAGCGTGTTTGGGATATGGTGGTATTTGATGAAGCTGATTGTTTGTCAAAACCTGATAAACAACTCACGCAAACCCTTAAGGACTCTGTAAGAGAGGCGTATAAACTTCTTCTTACTCCAACTCCTATTACTATGGATATTAGGGATATTTACGGACTTATTCACTTTATTGATGAGAGCGTATTGCCTGACGCTGATGAGTTTTACAAAAGATATTTTCGCAAACCTGAAAACTATCCTGAACTCACAAGCTGGGTATCACAATTCTGTTTCAGAACATTGAAAGCACAGGCATGCGAATATGTTTCGTTCTCAAATAGAATACCCTTTACGGTAGATTATCCTCTGATTAAGGAAGAGAAAGAACTCTATACCCTTCTCAATACTTATATCAAATCAGAAAATAAAGTTGCTTACGAAATGGACGAGTATAACTTAGCCCTAATGCTTTTCAACAAACTCTCCTCATCTCCTCAAGCATTTACAAAGATGTTACAACCTGCTATTCAACGAACTTATGGTATTGAAAAAGCAGTGTTGCAGAAGATTTATGACCTTGCTTCAAGTATTCAGGTAAACTCTAAGACTCTGAGTTTGATTAAGATTATGAAACAAGTATTTAATCACCTCAAATACTGCAAGGCAAGTCAAAAAGCAATCGTATTTGTTACAAGTAATACAACGCTTGATGTGCTTTATAATATCTTGAGAAAAGAAGGTTTTAACACACTAAAATACAAAGACAACAACACTCTTGAACAATTCAGAAATGATGATGAGATACAAATTCTAGTTACAACAGACGCTAGTGCTAAAGGCTTAGATATTGAGTATTGTCCTGTAGTTGTGAATTATGACTTACTCTATAACTCGATTGAAATGGAACAGAGGATTTGCCGTTGTCATAGACAGGGACAAAGATCAGATGTTCTTGTAATAAACATGTTGAGTAAAGACAACCTTGCTGATGTTCGTATGCTGGAACTTATTAACAAGCGTACACTTCAATTCAATGGTATCTTTGGCATGTCTGATGACATTGTAGGAAACTTTGACTTGAAACTCAAAGAAGTTCTACAACAATTCAGACCAATAGCGGAAGTCGCCGAGTCTTTCAAACAAAACCTTGAAACACACAAGACCTCTAACACAGAGATTGTTGAAAATACTGAAAATATTTTATTCACAACATTCACAAAGTCTATTGCTGATAAAGTTACTATAACCCCTAAATACATTGAAGAACAGAAAGAACAGCTCAACAATGACCTTTGGGAGCTTGTAAAATATTACTTCTTAAATATCAAACCTGATTGGTATGAGATTAACGATAATGACAGAACTCTGAAACTCATTGAAGGATATGGCAGACCGTATTTATTTAGCTACAAAGAAGATAATCTTGCACGACATAAGGCTTACGAGGGATACTCTGAATACGGTATGAATGCTGATTTTAAACCAAGTTTTAAGAGAATAACTTTCACATCTCTTCTTGTTAAAGGTATCTTGAAAGAGCTGGACAAAATAGATACCTCACAAGCAATTTTGTACGTAGACTCTGAGATTGAACCTTGTGAGATTGGCTTGTATAATTATTCGATAACAACCAGTCAACTCGGTTCTAATAAGATGTTTCAGCATATTTTGATAGGTCAAACTCAATCAGGAAAGATACTTAGTGACGTAGAGTGTAGAAAGCTTCTTGACCTTCCTGTAGTTAAAATAGAAGAAAAAGATAAGTTTTGTCACCCTGAATTTAAACTCTTTGACGATTTTGAAGAAGCTGGAAACCTTGACAATAAGGTTATAGCAGATGATATATTAAGAGACTACTTTAAGAATAAAGAAGGCTCTATTGCTTATGAAGTTGAAAGAATTAAGCTACAGGCTGGCAGACAGAAAGCTAAACTTGAAACCGACTTGAATGATCTGAAAACAGAAGTGAAAGAGTTGAACAAACAACTCTCAAATAAGATGACAGACCGACTTGAAGAACTCAAGGTTACTAAGAGATTAAGAGTAATAGAAAAAGAACTTAAACAAAAAGAAGAAAATCTTTTCTTTGCACAAGCTCAAGTGGATGTTGAAACAGAAAAAAAGATTGAAGAACTCACAAATTCTTACAACTTCCAAGTTCATACATCATGTAAGTTTAAGCTAAGACTCTATCCTAATGCTTGAATTGGTTGAATGCGTGCGATATCATCAGCAATCTCTCTTTTGGCAATACGTAGCTCATAATCTTCCTGATAACGTAAGAAGTATCCTTGAGATAGACCAAAGTAAGTGGTTAGTCTCAAATCTGTATCAGCCGTAATTCTTCTTTGGTTATTGATAATCTGATGAATTCTATTTGGTGGAACAAAGATAGCTCTAGCCAAAGCGTTTTGAGTAAGGTTAAACGGCTCAATGAACTCTTCCTTGAGCATTTCTCCAACAGTTGTTAATTCAATATATTCAGCCATAGCGTATCTCCAAGTTAAATGTATCTACTAACATTATACAGTACGTACCGCGTAATTTCAACCCCATGAAAGAATATTGTTAAGATTTTGTATCTTACTCCCTCGCCCCTTACGGGAGAGGGTTGGGGTGAGGGGGTTAATGATAGTCTACAATCTCGACATCAAAAGAATGGTTATCTAACCATTTAAAACAGACTCTGTATTGGTCGTTAATACGAATTGAAAACTGACCTTGTCTATCTCCTGATAGTGCTTCAAGACGATTATTAGGCGGTATTTTCAAGTCGTCAAGAACAGAGGCAACATTAAGCATTCTTAGTTTTTGTAATGCACGTTTTTGAATATCATGAGGAAGTTTCTTACTAAACTCTTCATTCCATATCTTCTCAGTCTCTTTACACTTGAAAGTTTTAATCATGCCTATATCTTACCATAAATTTACAAATAAGCTAAATAAGCGTTTTTATGGTACAATAAAGCTTATTATAAGGGGATATTATATGGTTGAAAGTATTGAAAAAATATCAGGTCAAAGTTTGGATATTGAAGAGGTAGAAAAAGAGAAGTTAAAATCTGTATTCCCTCAATGTTTTAGCGAAGGAAAACTTGATATTGATAAACTCCTGAACCTTTGCGGGGAGTATATTGACGAGGATTTTGAGAAGTATAAGTTTGAATGGAAGGGCAAGGCTGAATGTTATAGGATTGCTGGAAAACGCTCAACTGGTACACTTAGACCATGTCCTGATGAGAGTGTGAACTTTGACTCAACCAAGAACATGTATATAGAAGGTGATAACCTAGAAGTGCTTAAACTCCTTCAAACCTCTTACTACCGTAAAGTTAAGATGATTTATATTGATCCTCCATATAATACAGGTAATGACTTTGTCTATGAAGATGATTTTGCAGATCCAATGGCAAAGTACAAAGAAGTTACACAACAAACTACCAAGTCAAATCCTGAAACAATGGGAAGATATCATACAAACTGGTTAAATATGATGTACCCTCGTTTGAGGCTTGCAAGCAATCTCTTAAGAGATGACGGGGTTATATTCATCTCGATTGATGATAATGAAGTTACAAATTTGAGGAAATTATGTGATGAGGTATTTGGGGAAGAGAACTTTATAGGCATAATTATTCAGAACAAACAAAACTCTAAGAATGATATGGTAAATATTCAAAAAAACCATGAGTACATTGTAGTTTACAGAAAATCTATTATACTTGATGAAAATAGTACAAAGATATTACCAACGATTATCAGTAAGGCTGTTCAAACACGTGATGTCTATGAAGAAAATGGTGAATATTACTATATTAATGACTCTATAACAACAAGAGGTGAAGGTGGAGTTTTGAGTGCAAGACCTAATCTGGGGTACACTGTTTACTATAATCCCAATACAAAAGATAAAATTGCAGTGTGTGATTATGATGTAACAAAAGCTACTATTGCTAATGATTACGATGAGTTATATACAGACAATGAAGATTTAATTAGAAATGGGTATGTGGCAATTAGACCACCAAAAGTAAGAGGTCAATTAGGTGTTTGGACTTGGTCATTGGATAAATTCAATAATGACAAAAAGGATATTATTATAACAGGTAAGAATGGCAGTTATGCTGTAAAGAAAAGAACATTTGTAGACTCTTCATTGGTTCAGAATATTGATGGGAAACTGCAATGTTCTAACTATATTGAGTCAAATATTAGAAGTATATGGGATTTTTCTACTAATGAAGGTACTAAAACTCTTAATGATGTAATGGAAGATATGAATACATTTAATAATGCCAAGAATTTAGAAATGATAAAATCTCTTGTAAAGCTCGTTAATGATGATAATTTTATTATCCTCGACTTCTTCTCAGGCTCTGCAACAACTGCTCATGCAGTTATGCAACTAAACGCAGAGGACGGCGGAAACAGACAATTCATTATGGTTCAACTTCCTGAACTTTGTGACGAGAAATCAGAAGCTTACAAAGCTGGTTACAAGAACATTTGTGAAATAGGCAAAGAAAGAATAAGAAGAGCAGGAAAGAAAATTCTAGAAGAAAAAGCCCATTTAAGAAGTGCTATTGCAAAAGACGGATTTAATTCTGTTCACGCATTGTTTGTAAATTCAAAAGAAAGTGAAAAATATCAACAAGAAGAAGCAAAAGTTCTTGATGTCGGTTTTAAAGTATTCAAACTCGACACTTCAAATCTTGTTAAATGGGACTCAACACCTACACAGAACACAGACGAAGTTTACCAAAGGATGTCACTATTACAAGAAACAATTAAACCTGACAGAAACGACCTAGATGTAGTTTATGAAACAATGCTCAAACTGGGTATTCCGTTAGACTACTCGGTTACAGAAGTTAAAGTCAATGACAAAAAAGCTTATTCAATCAGTGATGATTGCCTAGTCTTAATCTGCTTAGACTATGGCAAAGACGGCATAACCGCAGACGACATCAAAACAATGTGTGACGACTACGTTCCAGCCAAAATCGTAGCATCCGAACAAGCCTTCAAAGACGATGTCGCACTATCCAATGCCCACTACATTTTGAAAGATCAAAACATAGAAATGAAGTTACTTTAAGGTGTAAATATGAAACAATTATTTAAGATGAAATATATTTATATGATACTCTTTTGGAGTTTTTCACTCTTAACAGCATACCTAGTTATAATATGCATGCTTTCAGATAATTACGAACTTATTAAGAATGTTTCATTGCCTTTGTTAGGGATTATTTTCACAGTTGGGCAACTTTGGCATAATGAAAAGAAACAAGAATTTGAAGAACAAAAGTATGTACAATCTCGTAAAGATCTTTATTTTGATAAGAAAGTAGAGATTGCTTTAGGTATAAATAAATACACTACTATTCTAGGACAAGAATTAGCTAAACCATTCTTTAAGAAAGAAATGGAGTTTAATCATGCACATTTTTTGTTTACTACTCTTGAATTCTATACTAATGTAGTAGATAAAGCAAAATTTTTATTTGATGATAAATTTATTGATGAAATTAGAAAATTAATGTCATTAATGGGACAAATTCAAAACGAAATACAAATCATGCAAAACCATTTGATGTTATCAGAGCGACACAGAGATAGTAATAACTTTAAGACTGCTGAAAGTAATTTTTACGTATTATATAAACAGTTAAATGACCTTTCGGACAAGATTGCAAATACTTGTGTCGAAGAAATTAACATCCGTAATGATATATACCAAAAGGCTCAAAAACACAAAGGATAAGCATAGTGAAACTTAAATTCAAACATCAAGATTTTCAGACAGAGGCAGTAAATTCAGTAGCCGACTTATTCATAGGTCAAGAGAAGTCAAGCATGACTTTCTCTATTGATGATAACGCTGGGCAGATCAGACTGTTGCAGAATGAGTTTGGGTTTGGAAATCGTCTCATGATTGATGATGACACACTTATCTCTAACATGCACCAAGTCCAGCGCAGGCACAAACTCCCTATATCAAGAGATTTTGACTCAAAGCAATACTCAATCGAAATGGAAACTGGTACTGGTAAGACTTATGTTTACACAAAAACTATGCTGGAACTAAATAAACGCTATGGTTTTACGAAATTTATCGTTGTTGTACCTTCCATTGCAATAAGAGAAGGGGTTTATAAGTCCTTACAGGTTACGGAAGAACACTTCAAGAACCTTTATGACTCTGTTCCTTACAGATACTTTGTCTACAACTCTTCAAAATTATCTGATGTAAGAGCTTTTGCGACCTCAAATAACATTGAGATAATGATTATCAATATTGACGCATTCAAGAAGGCTGAAAACATCATCAACCAAGAGCAAGACAAGCTCAACGGTGAAACTGCTATGAGATATATTCAGGACACAAACCCTATTGTAATTATTGATGAGCCTCAGTCCGTAGACAACACCCCAAAGGCTAAAGAGGCTATTCAGTCTCTCAATCCGTTGTGTGTTCTAAGATACAGTGCAACTCACAGAGAGAAGATTAACCTTCTCTATCGCCTGACTCCTGTAGACGCATATCAAATGGGATTGGTAAAACAGATTTGTGTTTCTTCAAACTCTGTAGCCAACGACTTCAACAAGCCTTACATTTACCTGAAATCCGTTACAAATGAAAACGGGTTTTCAGCCAAGATTGAACTTGATATTCAAGGTAAAGACGGCAAAGTAGAGCGTACGACAAAAACTGTTAAGGCTGGAGATGATTTGTTTGTTTTATCGGGAAATCGTGAACTTTATCAGGACTATGTCATTGAAGGAATTGACTGTACAAAAGGTTTTGAGTGCATTGAGTTTTCTAATTCTGATACTGTTCAGCTGGGTAAAGCAATCGGAAGTATTGACGAGAACATAATGAAGAAAGCTCAAATCTACAGAACGATTGAAGCTCACCTTGACAAAGAACTTAGATATTATGATAAGGGTATTAAGGTGTTGTCGTTATTCTTCATAGATGAGGTTAAGAAATACCGTACAGAAACAGGCGAAAAAGGTATATATGCTCAGATGTTTGAAGAATGCTACAACGAGCTTATAAACAAGCCTAAGTATGCCGAACTTAAAAACAGATTTAATCCTGATGTAGAAAAAGCTCACAACGGCTACTTCTCACAGGACAAGAAAGGTATTTACAAGAATACAAAAGGTGACACTCAGGCGGATGACGATACTTACAACACAATCATGAAAGATAAAGAATACTTACTCTCTTTTGATTGTCCTATGAGGTTTATCTTCTCTCATTCAGCCTTGAAAGAGGGCTGGGATAATCCTAATGTGTTCCAAGTTTGTACTTTGATTGAGCAGAAATCCACTTTCACTTGCAGACAAAAAGTTGGACGAGGATTGAGACTTTGTGTAAACCAAGACGGTGAACGAATTGAAGATAGAAATATTAACATACTTCATGTTATGGCAAATGAGAGTTTCTCAGAGTTTGCTGAAACCTTACAGAAAGAGATTGAACAGGAAACAGGCTTGAAGTTTGGTACGCTTCAACTAAGTGCTTTAATGGACTTAACCTATGAAGAAAAGACAGAGATTGAGCATACAATGAATGAGTCTGACGCTTTTGATGTGTTTGATACTCTGATTAAGAATGATGTCATTGACTTTGACGGTACTGTAAAAGATGAGGATAAATTAGAAGAACTTGAACTTCCTGAAATAGCAGAGCCACTTAAGAAAGAAGTCAAGAAAATGGTTAAAGAGGCTAAACCGTTGACCTTTGAGACTTTGAAAGAAGTTAAATGTGTTGAAACTGTTATTGAAGAAAAAACGATCTCCCACGAGCAAGCCTCAGAAATTATGGAAGAATTAAAAGAATACAAGGTTGTATCTAAAGAAGGTAAAATCAAGGACACAATGAAAGCACAGCTTGCCTCAGGCAAGCTAGACCTCGTAAAACGCTGGGGTGACGCTAAAGCTAGAGCCATTGTTCAGGCACTTGAAAAAGCGGACAATAGACCAGTAATCAGAGACGCTTCAAAAGAGGTTACAGTTCGATTGAAGAAACAAGCAATCTTGTCTCCTGAGTTCAAAGAATTATGGGATAAGATTAAGCAAAAAACGACTTACAGAGTTGATTTTAATGTTGAAGAACTTGTTAATAAGTGTGTTAATGAGTTAAAGGATATGGACGCAATTCCTAAAGCAAGATTAGTCTCAAAAACAGCTGATATAGAAATCGAAAACGCTGGAGTTTATCATACGGAGAAACATCTTAAAACTCAGGACTTGAGAGAAACTTATGAGACATTACCTGATATTATTAGGTTAATCTCTACTGAGACACTCCTGAAACGCTCTACAATCATTAGAATTATAGAAGAGAGTGGAAGAGTGCAAGACTTCTTAAATAATCCTCAAGGATTTTATGAAAAGGCTCTTGAAATCATCTCAAGAAACAGACACTCACTAGCGATTGACGGCATTAAGTATGTCAAACTTGCTGGAGAAGAATATTATGTTCAGGAAATATTTGACTCATCTGAACTTATCGCAAACTTAGACAAGAATGCAGTTTCAGTCAATCATAGTGTGTATGATTATTTAATCTATGACAGCGGAGTTGAAAGCAGATTTGCAGAAAGTTTAGACCAAGACCCTGATGTACGAATGTTCTTTAAAATACCTTCAAGGTTTAAAATTGAGACTCCAATCGGCTCATACAATCCTGATTGGGCAGTATTTATGGAAAAATACGGAGAGCAGAAACTCTATTTTGTTCTTGAGTCCAAAGGAACAACTAGCCTATTTGACTTAAGAAGTCCTGAACAGCTTAAAATACATTGTGGTAAACAACACTTTAACGCTCTTGATGTGAACTTTCCAGCAGAACCTGTAAAGGATTGGAGAGAGTTTAAGACGACAGTATAATCAAAAAAAGAGTAGCCAATCAAGACTACTCACTTATACACAAACGAATTGAGAAACAACTCAATCATAATTCAAAGTTAAGAAGGCTCTCTTCAATATTATCCTGAGTTATGCCAATATATCTAAGGGTTATTGACGGACTGGAATGATTAAGCAAATATTGAAGCAAGGCAACATCTTTAAAAGTCTGATAATGGTGGTAGGAAAAAGTCTTTCTGAGAGTATGACTTCCTATATGGTCTGATATTCCAGCTTTACGGCAAGCTTTATTGATAATCATATAAGCCATTACCCTTGAAATAGGCTTGTTTTCACCATTACGACTTTGGAAGAGATAATCATTATCATACTTATTTTGTGTGTATTCTTTAATTAAAGCTTGAAGATTGCCCCTTAATGGAAAACGTTTGAACTTACCAGTCTTTTGTTCTCTAACTTCAAGATGTGATTTATCTTTTACATCAATCACCTTTAATTTAAGCAAATCAGAGACTCTTAATGCGGAGTTAATCCCCAAGCAAAACAAAAGTAAATCTCTTGTTCCATTCAATTTAAGAATGGATTTAATCTCTTCAATTTTGTTTTTGTCTCTGATTGGTTGTACAAATTCCATGAGAACCTCTTCTCTGATGTTATGTTAAATTGAACTTACATGTTTTCGTCGATATGTTAAATTCAAATTATGCTTAATTACTTAATTATACTTACAGCCTTTTATTGATAATAATTACAGCCATTTGAGTGAATTTAACACAATGTCTATTGTGTTAAATTCAGAGAGAAAGGCTTAGGAAATAATCCCTAAGCAACTTCAAACTTCATATAACTTGAAACTTTCAATAATGCCTTATATAATTCAGCGTATTTTGTTTTAAGAGTCTTTGTGTCAACGTTGTTTCTAGTAATCTCTTTTAAAGTGAATGTGAATGAACCAGCTCTAAGTTCAGTAACATTAGCCTCATTCATTACTTCTTTGACTTCTCTTGCTTTTTCTTCTCTAAGTTCTTTTAATTCTGCTATCTTAGCGTCAAGAGATTTGATAACCTTTGCATTGTCCTCTAAATTGATGTTTGTTGTAATTACTTTTGTCATGGTGTTTCTCCTTTCGTATGTTATTTGTTGTTTTTGATTACATGTACATTGTACATGAAAATATGTATATTGTCAATCTTTTTGTCCTTGTTTTCGTTACAATTATTTACATGAACGTTGATAAAGTCCATGTAATGATGTATTATATATTCAAAAGGAGAATACAATATGAGTGATATTGAACAGAAAGCACTAGAACTAGACCGACAAGCAACAGAGGAGCTAAAAAGACAAGTTAAGTCTCTTGTTGTAGCCAAAGGATACACGTTAGAAAAATTAGCCCAAGAGTTAAATAAAAAGTATGGCACAAAAGACAGTAAAACGGGTATATCTAACAAATTAGCAAGGGGTTCTTTAAGACATATTGATATGTTAAGAATACTAGATATTCTCGGTTATGATTTTGACATAAAAAGCCGATAGAGGGGGTAGAAAAAACACATAAGTTAGCTACAATAAAAGGCTCACAGAAATTTTTGGATTTTTTGAAAACTTTTACCCTAAGTTACTTCTTTTTCTTGAACTTCTTAAATTCAATAAATTCAAGTACATCTTTAATATCAGCAGTTGAGAGTCCTTCTCGAGCTAAAATCTTATTTAGTGATAAAATCTCAATACCAGTAGCTACTATTGAGTCTCCCACTTTAATCGTGCCGTCATCAGATACTATAAATGTTTCAGACTTAGGCTCTTGATATTTTTTTCCACATGCCTCAGCCCAAGCATAAGGGTCTCTAGCGTCCCACAAAGCTGAAAAAATATGGTGAAAATCCATATTCATTGCATACATAAGCCTAGCTAAAACATCAATTTTTGGTAAAGATTTATAACATTCCAACTCAGAGATAACAGCAGAGCTAACACCTGACCTTCTGCTCAGTTCTCGAAGAGACATGTTGTTAAGAGTTCTCCATTTTTTAATCCAATCTCCAGCATGGCTCGTCATGATAGCTATAGCTTTGTCAATATATTCCCTATCTGTTTCACTAAATTTTTTGCCAGTTTCAACCATAGCTAAACTATATCATTCCTAGCATTATGTGTCAATAAATTAACATACTAAATTGTTCGGAAAACTATAAAATCGGTAGAGGTTGACAAATTTATAAAAACATGAGATGCTGTTTGGTGTAAAGTAACATACTCAAAACCGAAAGGAGAATTTTTAAATGCAAAGACAATCATTAACGCTGGTAGAACCACAACAACAAGAGCAAACAGACCTCATGTCTATCAAGGAACTATGCCTAAAACACGGATATGATTACAACTACCTTTACAAATGGTCGATTATTAAAGGTGCAATCCCCGTATATTATAGAGGGATTTGGAAGCTAAGTGAAAATGAAGTTCAAGAGTTTAGCAGAATACAGCAGGAACAGAAACTCGCTAAGATTAGAAAAAGTGTAGGTGATAAATAATGGCGGGAGCAAGTAAAAAATCTTATAAACATAAGAACGGCAAACAAGTTTCATACTATACAGCTACATATCGTGATATGTATGGGAAACAGCATACTGTTGGTAGATTTAAAACAAGAGCTGAGGCACGTAAACATGGACTAAAACTTGAAGAAAGTTCTCCTGATATTACAAATGTGACTTTTGAACAAGTATTTAAGTGTTACATCAATATTGCATTACCTAAGTATTCACACACAAC
Source organism: Candidatus Gastranaerophilales bacterium (assembly GCA_023665105.1). Taxonomy (GTDB): domain Bacteria; phylum Cyanobacteriota; class Vampirovibrionia; order Gastranaerophilales; family Gastranaerophilaceae; genus UBA2883. The sequence goes on from JAMPEO010000014.1 coordinate 15,191, forward strand.
TAAGGAAACATATGAGTTATACATTGATAATCATTTGAGTAAGTTATACCCTCTCAAATATGACAAGGTAAGTTCAATAGCTTTACAGAAATTTATAGATGACATTGAACAGGGTTACACTCCATTTGTAGCTCAGCTATGCTTGAAGATTGCAAGAGCAGTGTGTAATTTTGCTATAAAACATAAGCTTATCAAAGAGAATAAGTTTAATGCAGTTGATAATGTAGTTGTATCTCCACAGGATAAACATCATTTGACAGAAGCTGAAGAAAGAGAAATCGCTCAATATTGTGAAAAGTTGTATCCTAAATATTATGCTATGCTCTATACCTTAATGGGAACAGGAATGCGTATAGGTGAGTTATTAGCCATTGAAGTTGCAGATATCAACTATAACAACAAAAGCATAAGAGTTAATAAACAATTTACAAAGGGGAAATTCAAAGACGGCACAAAGAACAGAGCTAAAAGAGTATCCGTACTTGAAAGAGATGTATATTTAACTAATGATGTTATTGAAGTCTTAAAAAGACATATAAAATCTTTACCCGAAGATACAAAGCTATTGTTCCCTAGTCAAGTTAATGGCTACATAAATGTAGATAACTTTAGAAGAAGGGTTTGGCAACCACTATTAACCTATGCAGATATAACTGATAGAGTAAGAATTCACGACCTTAGAGGATCTTACGCTGATATCGCAGAAACTAAAGGAGCAAGCCTTAAGTTCATACAAAACCAACTGGGACATACTAAAGCTCAGACGACTTTAGATGTGTATATGAAAAACAGCCAAGATATGATTAACGACGCATTGGAGAAGATGAATGGCACACTCAGATAATAAAATTTGTGAGCAAAATGTGAGCATAAATACATATAAAATAAAAGACAAGAGTTTGAAACTCTTGTCTTTTATGGAGCGGGAGACGAGGCTCGAACTCGCGACATCCTCCTTGGCAAGGAGG
>JAMPEO010000150.1 GCA_023665105.1 Candidatus Gastranaerophilales bacterium
CTTCACTAACAAATTCTTTTGCTTCCTCAAACGCATGAAAAGCAAGTTGGGATTTAGACTCACTCAACAACTTAATTACTTCTTTAGCTAAATCTGTCTTAGGATTATACAAGAATAAAGGTATTAAAATATTTGCTAATGCATCTTGTGTGTAATCCTCATTTAAGGCTCTAACCAGAACAAGCTGATCATCAGGACTCAACGCTGCCAAAAAATCAATAAAGTCAATTTGAGCTTCAGGATTCATCAATGCAGAGTTAAGCATTTCTTTAGTTTCTTCTTCAACAATCTGGTCGAACTCTGTAAAATATCCATTCACTTCATCATATTGGACTTCACTGCCTAAATCACGTAATAAATTAAACGCAATCATTTTTGCATAATCACTTATTTTTCTGTCACGAATAAATTCTCTTAAACTGTTAACCAAGAATTCTTTTTCAAACAATCTTGTAAGAATATAACAAATAACAAACGCTTTTTGTTCTTTAGCTCTTGCCAATTCTTTCAAAAGAACATCCATAATTGCTTGTTTATCAGGTTCCGCATCCAATGTCGCAAACATTTCATCAGACACAGCTGTAGTTGTTTGTAATTTTGTTATTAACGTTAAAATTTCCGCTCTTATTTGTATTTTATTCATCTTATTACCTGCATTTACCCCAGAACGCATCTAAAATAGCCTGAGCTTCTGCAGATGGCATTCTGTCATTTAATATCAAATACTGAACCGCTATCATAGTACATTCAGAACATATATTAACACCAGGTCCTTTTACCATTTTTACAACCTGAGTGTTAGGACGTCCGCAAAAGCTGCAATAAACAGGTTCCTCAGTAGAATCTTCCTTTTCTTCTACAACTTCTTCTTTTTTTAACTCTTCATCCTCTTTATGTTTAGAACGTTTTTCTCCTAAACTAACAACTTTTTTATCAGACATTCAATGCTCCTTACTTCTTCATTACATTCTACAACAAATTATCACCTTTGTGAAGAATGTAACAAAAAGGTTTTAAACAAAGCAAGAATAAAAGAATAATAGTTTTTATTATAAATATATAACAAAGGGATAACTATGACTAAAATTACAGGAACACAGGCTTCTGCAAATACACAAATAAATACAGAAACTAAAAAACAAGAAATAAAACCCAACGACACCGGTCTCAAAAATGACAAGGTTGAAATTTCAAAAAAGAATAAACTTAAAAAAGTCGGACTATTTGCAGCTGCAACGAGCTTAATAGGAACAACTGCGTCTCTAATATATATGATAGGACGAAACCCAGCCAAAGCGGCAAAAGTACTAAGAGGTAACTATAAATATGCAAACGAAGCATACGCAGAGGGTAACAGACTAGCAGAAGAACTACTTCAAAAGAAAGGTGAATTTAAAACATCGCTTAATGAAGTTCTAAATATATTCCAAAAACCGGAACACAAAACCGTATTACATCAAGATATTGCAGAAATGGAAGCGTTCTTTGCAAAGCACAACATAGTACCGGATAAAGAAACAGATACTGCTATTAAAACATTAAAACAAAATCTTGAACAACATTGCACAAATATAGAACAAGATTTATTGGCTGGTAGAGAAGTAAAAATGTATGAACGAATAGATGAATTCGGTATTGCAAACAAAAGAGATTTTTCAATAATTCAAGAGTTTATACAAAAACAAAATATTGGAGATTCTTTTGATCTCAGTTGGAAATTTAGTGAATATACAGCAAAAAACAATACAAACCTAATACCAAATATAGGTGAATGTCCAGCCCAAGTACTTCCTAACAATGGAGTATTTTATCATGGAACAATGAAACAAAATAAAGTGTACAAAGAAGGTTTCACGCCATTTGCAAGTAATCAACTAGAAAATTCATGCCGTGAACTTGGAGCCGGTGTATATCTAACTCCTGATGTAAGAGTTGCAGCCTATTTCACAAACTTAGTTGGAAGTATTATTCCTGTTCAACTTGGTAAAAATTCAAAAATTGCGTTAATAACAGAAGAGTCTCATAAAGCACTCAGCAGTTTAGTTGACAAACTTCAAATAGAAAGAATGCCAAAAGAAGAATTAGAAAAGCTTCCACAAGATGTTAAAAATGCACTACATGAATGTTTATTCCAAAAAGTGATAAAAGAAGCTGGTTATGATGCTGCATATATACCAAAAGGTGTAAAAGCCGGCGGCGGACTATTTGGCGATATATTTGGCGGTAATATAAACGAAGCTATTGGTACAAACCAAAGTCAACTTGTTGTATTTTCTCCTGAAAAAATAGAAGTTGCACCACGAGGCTTAAAAGATAGAATTTGCGACCTAAAAGAAAAATTTAGTGCAATGAAATCTGCTATAAAATACCAACAAGAACATCCGCTTGGATTTTAATTACAATATTCTTTTTTCAATGATTTGAGAAGATAATACAACCACATAACAAGTATTATACTTAGTATAAAAGAAGAAATTCCGATAGCTAACCAACAGCCAAACAGGTACATCTTACGAATCAACCCTAAGTATGTTCCTAACGAAATACTTAAAAATAAATATGCTATTATATTCGCAAACATAACAAATTTTGTTTTCTTAAGTCCTTTATAGATACCACCAACAGAAGCCTGTATTCCATCTGTAAGCTGAAATGCTGCAACAAGAAACATTACAGGTACAATTATAGATACAAGAGTCTTATCTGGCGTAAAAATAGAAGCTAACTGTGCAGGGAATAAGGCAAAGACTAAAGCTGCTGCAGACATAAATAACAGCGTAACTCCTACTCCATTTTTTATATAATTTATCATTTCAGGATAATTTTTTGCACCATTTGCATAACCAACTTTAACAGCAAGAGCATTAGAAATACCTAACGGCACCATAAAAGATGTACTGCTAATAACTAAAATAATATTGTGTGCTGCAGCATAAGTACCTGAGACTTTTCCTAAAATAATAGCAATATAATTAAAAGCTAAAAATTCTATCATAATAGCAGCAGAAATAGGAAGCCCCATCTTGAAAATTTGCTTATAATAATCAAAATCTTCAAACGATTTAAATTTAAACTTCCATAAACAAAAACTTAATAAGGCAAGAGCAATCGTAGTCCTTACAAGTGTCGTTGCAATCGCAATACCTGCAACGCCCATTTCAGGACATCCAAACATGCCAAATACAAATATGTAATTTAATACCAAATCAAGGAACACAGAAAGTACTAATAAAAAATTTGGTAAAAATACAATTTCATAAGATTGCAAAAACTCTTTTAAAGCAACATTCATAACTGCACCAAATGTAGAAAACGCTAAGATAAACGTAAATACTTCCACATCATGCAATAATGAAGTTTCATATCCTAAATACTTTAAAAACGGTATATATGCTAAGGTCACAAGCATTAAAAGTAAGCCCATAAACAATGCAAATTTAACAGTTGGATAAAAGTATTTTTTTGTACCTTGCTTTGCCCCCCTAAAATTTGATAATAGTGGTGAAATACTAACGGTTAAACCAATACCAAACATCATAATTGTAGCATGAATAGATGTTGCAATACTTATAGCAGCAAGAGCTTCTGTCGAATAACGTCCGCCAACAAAGCAATCTACCGCACCAAGAAGTATATGCCCCAAATTACCCATTATAATAGGCCAAGCTAATATAAATAATTCTTTTATATATTTAAGTTCAAATATTTTCATAATTTAGTTATTAATAAACATACAGTCACCATAACTGTAAAATCTATATTTATTTTCAATCGCTTGTTTATAAGCATTAAATATACAATCTTTTCCTGCAAGTGCCGACACGAGCATTAACAGTGTTGATTTTGGCAAGTGAAAATTCGTTATCAACTTATCAACAACCTTAAATTCATAAGGCGGGTAAATAAACAATGTAGAAGCAGACCTACATTCTTTAATTTCCCCAAATTCTTTAAACGCTGATTCAAGTGTTCTCACAGTTGTTGTTCCAACTGCTACAATTTTTTTACCGGACTGTTTAGCTTTATTTATAAGCTCTGCTGTTTCTTTTGATATTTCATAAGATTCAGAGTCCATCTTATGGTCTAAAACATCATCACATTTTACCGGTCTAAAGGTTCCCAAACCAACATTTAGCGTTACAAAACCTATTTCGACACCTTTGGCTTTCAACTTTTCTAAGATTTCGGTTGTAAAATGCAAACCCGCAGTGGGAGCAGCAACAGAACCTTCATTCTTAGCATAAACCGTTTGATATCTTTCATAATCAAGCTTTTTAAGTTCTTCTGATGTCATTTTTCTTTCAATATAAGGCGGAAGAGGCACATTACCAACTTTTGAAAGAACACCATAAATATCTCCTTCATAATGAAGTTGAACAAGCCATTTACCATCATCTTCCAATGGCTCAATAACAGTAGCTGACAATTCATCAGAAATAGAAATTTCTGTGCCTATCTTAACACGCTTAGAAGGTTTAATTAAAACTTCCCATTGTTTATTGTCTTTCTGCTTTAAGAGAAATATTTCAATTTTCGCACCGGTATCTTTGTAACCATATAGCCTTGCCGGAATAACTTTTGTATTATTTAATATCAAAACGCAATTTTCATCAAGATAATCAACAATATTGTAAAAGTGCTTATCATCAAAAGTACAGTCAGAAGGACTAACCACCATCATCTTTGAGAAATCACGTTTCTGCGATGGCGTTTGAGCTATCAACTCTTCCGGTAATTCATAATCAAACTCAGAAACTTTCATAATATGTTCCTATACCTACCCTACCTTATTCCTTTTCTTGAATTTTCTTAGCATTTTCTACTTCATCATCAGAAACTTTTGCTTTTTTAGCATCAAATTCAATATCTAATTTTTTATTGATAAGAATAGTTTGTATTATTTGCACA
>JAMPEO010000151.1 GCA_023665105.1 Candidatus Gastranaerophilales bacterium
ACCATTGATAGCACTATTAGACTTGAATGTTGTTAAAAGTAACTCGTCATCTGCAGAATTTATATATAAATTACCAAGTGTGTAAATAGCTCCACCATTACCAATATTTTCTTTTGTTGTTTTAGAACTTTTCTTACCTTTATTGGTTATAGTTGTCGTCACAGTTGTAACTGTTGATTTTGAAGTGTTTGATGTAAATGTTGAATTTTTAATATATATGTTATTATCTGCATTTTCGTTAGCAATAGCACCACCTGCTTGTGAAGCAGAATTTTTAGTAAACGTGCTGTTCAAAACATTCAAGTCTGCACTTGAAGAATTATAAATCGCACCGCCTTTTCCTGCATAAAAAGTTATTTTTTGAGAAATTTTACTGGTTGTTCTTTCGTCTTCATACTGCTCTACATTCAAAACAACTTTATTTTTCGCACTATTACTCGTAAAAATAGCCTTATCAATATTTAAATGACCGGTAATATAATCTGCAATTTCAGTTAAATCAGAGAAATTATAAACACGACCTTTATATATAATTTGATTTTCTTTATTCACATTATCTTTATCAAGATAAACAAGAATATTATCATTATCTTTCAAAATAGTTTCATCATTCAATGTATAAATCATATTATTTGAAACTAACTGTCCGGTACTTAAAACTGTTGGAGCTGTATATGTTGAAACATATTCTCTTTTATAAACCATACCATTGATTACAATAGTATTATTACTAAGATTAGTATCTTGTGTGTATTCTTTTTCATCAACAAGTTTGTATATTATATTTCCGATTAAAACCTGATTATTATCTAATATAGTAGGATTACCTACATATTCTCCAACAATATCTGCATCCGAAAAATCGTAAACTCTACTATTATATACAATCTGATTTTCTTTCAGAACAGTTTCATTAGGCTTATAAATGGTTCCTGAAATAAGTTGAATAGAATAAATTTTATTATCACGAACAAAATTATATCTTGAACCGGAATTAGAAAATTGAGTACACTTTTTATATTCTTGAGCATTTTCAATATTACTAATATCATAAAGTTTCCCGTTGAAAAGGATTTGATTATCTGTCAAAACTGTTGTTGATGTATAATCCGTCGATGTGATATTTTCATCAGTCAAATCATATACAAAACCATTAAATATGACCTTATCTTTCATATTTGTACCACTTGCAAATCTGGTACCATTTTGAGAATTATAATCATAAACCTGATTATCTTTGTATATAATCTGCCCTGTACCAATAGTAGTAACAGCAACAGAACTACCTAATGCACAAACTTTATCATTGTATTTAATTTGTTTATCTTCTAATAATGAACCATAGTTGAATATAGCTCCACCTTTAGCTGTAATGTATTGTGATTCATCGCCAATATCATCTTTAGTTATAGAATAAGTACTATTTTTAAAAGTCGCAGTGTTTGAAGTATACTTACCAGATACAATATTAAAGTCGTTATCGTTAGCAAAATTTATTGTACCTGCGTTATAAATTGCACCACCATAAACAGCACTATTTTTAGAAAAAGTTAAATCACTATTTTTTTCAACTTCTTTTTTCTTAACTATTGTTGTATATTTTTCACTGTTTAAGGTAGTAACAGCGTTTTCATCATTATAGATAGCACCGCCGTAAGTTGCAGAATTTTTACTAAATGTCGAACCATTTATATTAGCTATATCAGCATTAAATATAGCTCCGCCATTTGCTGACTTATTAGAACTAAAAGTTGTTCGATTTGCATTTAGTGTTCCATTATTATAAATAGCTCCGCCATTTGCATCATACTCTTTACCATCTTCTTTACTGCCAGTAGCAGTATTTGACGAAAAAGTTGAAGTATTTGTTGAGATTATTCCATCATTATTATAAATAGCACCGCCCATAAAAGCAGAGTTTTTACTAAATGTTGAGCCGACAATATCTGTTATAGCATCTGCAGCCGTATACAATGCACCGAAATTTGTCACATTATAACTAACTTTAGATTTATCCAGCGTTAAATTCCCAAGATTATATAAAGCACCTTCTTCAGCCGTATTGTAATAAACATTTGAAGATATAAGGGCTGCGATACCTTTATTAAATAATGCAGAACCTCGTTTTGAATCATTTGCATATTTTAGTTTTTTCTTTGTATTACCAAAAGTAACTTTCGTAAGAGTTAAGTTTCCATCAATATCATTATATATAGAAGCTCCATCATCAGCACTGTTCATAACAAATGTTGATGAAAGAATATTCATAACAGAATTGTTACAAACAGCACCACCCAAATTTGCATCATTTTTACTAAAAGTAGAACCTGTAATATCAAACTGTTGTTTAGAGTCATTATATATAGCTCCGCCATAAATCTCTGCATGATTTTCTGTAAAAGTTAATTTATTACCATAAAATCTTCCTGTATTATAAATAGCACCACCATTATTTGCAGAATTATAATTAAATTTTGTAGAAGTAATACCTGCAACTTCTTGTCCTTTTTTGTTTACGGAAATAATTGAACCGTTATTAAAAATAGCACCACCACCAGATGTTGCATTAGCTTGATTGAATGTTGATGAGCTAATTGTAAGTTGACCGTCGTTATAAATTGCTCCGCCTTGAGTTGCAGATGAACCATATTTATCAACTTTTTTAGGTTTTACACCAAACGTAGATTTAGAAATTGATAATGTACCAGCATTATAGATATCCCCACCTTGTTCTGCTTCATTATTTGAAAACTTTGAAGAAATTATTTGAGTACCGGCACCATCATTATAAATTGCCCCACCCTTTTTTGCCGTATTAGAATCGTTTAAAGCATCACCAAAAACATTACTTTTTAAAGTAACATTTCCTGAATCAATATAAACTGCTCCACCATTAGATGTTGCACTATTTCCATAAAATTTTGATTTAGAGATATTTGCCTTTCGTTTCAAATCAAGTCCATCATCTTGAATATAGACAGCTCCACCCAAAACAGAATTATTGGAATTAAAAATAGAGGAAGTTATTGTTAAATTTCCGGAATTATTAAATATTGCAGCACCATTACCGGATGAAATATTATTAAGAAAATCAGTTTTTGTAATCGAAACCTTACCACCCTCATTGGTAAGAGCATCTACAAAATTCACAAACTTGATATTATTTATCGTTAACTGTTGATTTACTAGCAGGGGTTCAGCAGTATTAGGACTATTGACAATAATACCCTTAATTATATGAGCAAATTCAAGCAAAGGTTCAAAAGTATTTCCTTTACCTTTAATAGTAAGTTTTTGAGCCTGTTGACGATTACCATTCGGATTTGACCAACCTTCAATAAGTTCATTAGACTTAATACTATATGTAGAATTTTTAGGGTTTAATAATGCATTTTCAATACCTAAACCGGCATATACCGGCATACCTAACATCAAAGATGTCAGAACAGATACTATATATATCCTCATACTCGCCTCAAATCATAAATTCATTACAATTCTCTATACTCTTATTATATACTCTTTTTTGTATTTTTTAAACCGTATATTTTGACGAACTTAATAAATATTTAATTATTTTTTGATTGATATGCCTGCAGGGATATCTTCAATGAATGAAAACTCTGAACCCAAATCTTTTTCAATTTCACAAACAAGATTAGATAATTTTATATTAAGAGCTTCTGATATTCGCCATAAAGTTGTAAATTGAATATCACGATGACCTTGTTCAATATTAGACCATATAGATTTACTCACATCTACTTCGTGTGATAATTTTGATATAGAATGATTTCCCCGATATTGTTTGATAATTTTTGCCAAAGCTTTTAACAAATCTTGTTTTCTATCTTGCATATTTTTAATTATTGTTCTAATATAAGAACAACTGTTCTCGTATGAGAACGATATTAAGAATGATTATGGGATATCTATGAAAAAAAATCAAACAAAACAGAGTACTTTTTTTGATTGGAAAAATCTGGGTGCACTAATAAAAGCATTTAGAAAGGAAAACGGATATACTCAGGCAAATATTGCCGAACAAATAGGTATAACAACTCAACATTATTCAAGAATTGAAAGAGGAGAATATACACCAAGTTTACAAACATTTTTTTGTTTAGTTAATCTTCTTAATTTAGATATATCAAGCTTAAATCTTAATAGTACAAATAAAATTTCTTCTACTACGTATGAGATTGTACTTTTACTACAGAATTTAAGCCAGCAAAAACAAAAAGCAGTCCTCACTTTTTTACAAAGTATGGATAAAGCATAAGGACTATTTTAATGAGATTGAGCAATATTTTATCGATAAAAGAATACAATGATACACATAATATTTTGATATTGTGTGGTTTAAAAATAAAATTTCAAAAGCTCAAACACATAAAAGAAAAACAAAATAATTCTTTTTATTTTTATAAAAAAAATAATAGTGACATATCAAAAATTCCAGCAGCCACCGGCAAACTTCGAGAAATTCAACTGGCAAATTTAGCATTGCTCAAAGAACTAGATTTTGTATGCAAAAATAATAATTTAAATTATTGGCTGGATAGCGGAACACTGCTTGGAGCAGTCCGACATAAAGGATTTATACCTTGGGATGATGATATTGATATAGGAATGATGAGAGATGATTATCAAAAATTTATGGATATTTTTAATAATTCTTCCCGAAATAAGGATATTTATGCAGAAATCGTACAAGATAAAAAAGATAAATGCATGATAATTATCAAAGTTTTACATAAAAAATGTCCACATTTATTTGTTGATATTTTTCCATACGATTATTATGGTGAAATACTTTCAAAAAATGAACAAATTCAACG
>JAMPEO010000152.1 GCA_023665105.1 Candidatus Gastranaerophilales bacterium
TTTGACGGAATGTATTCATCTGATTTATCATCATTACAAGATGATGAAGATGAGGTTGTTTCAGATTACTAATAACGGACTTTTGTCAGATGAAGAAAAAAAACTACTACAATATTTTAGGCTTGAATCCCAAAGCTACAACTGATGATATAAAACGTGCATATAGACGTCTTGTGCACAAATATCATCCTGATATTGCAGGTAATAATGATGAGTCAATTCAAAGATTTAAAGACATAACAGAAGCTTATGAAACTCTTTCCAGCTCTCAAAAAAGAGAACAATATGATTCAATAATGAAACTTTATGAGTATGGCGAAGATGAATCTGTTAGCTCTAAAACAAAATCAAATTCAGAAAATGATAAAAAGACTGAAGAACCAAAAGAAAAACCAAAACAAAAAGAAAATACATTCTCTAAGATGCGTGAGCGTGCTAAATCAGCTCACGTGAAAAATATTTTTTCCGGAGCTATTGATAACATCTTAAAAAACACGAAACCTAAACAAAAAAAATATACTCCGCCAAAGATTGATGGAAAAGATATAACAACAGAAGTTACTTTATCAATAACAGAAGCTATAAACGGTACAGAACGAGTTGTGAACATTTTACATCTTGAAACTTGTGAAAAATGCAGAGGACGTAAGTTTATTAACGGTTCTGTTTGTCCTGAGTGTGGTGGAGCCGGTGAAAAATCTAAATATAAAAAACTTACTGTAAAAATTCCTGCACGTGTACGACACAATAGTAAAATTCGTGTAGAAGGCGAAGGAAATCAAGGTTTTAATGGTGGTAAACGAGGTGATTTGTATCTTCACATTAAAATTGAAAATAATGTTGAGATACAGTACGATGGTTTAAACGTTTTACGTACTGTTTCAATAGAACCTTACGAAGCCGTTCTTGGAGGCTATATAGATATAGCAATGCCTGGCGGAAATATTCAAATGAAGCTTATGTCAAACACGTATAGTGGACAAAAGTATCGATTATCAGAACAAGGTGTTGAAAAAGATGGTAAAAAAGGTGATTTAATAATTACAGTAAAAATAGATATACCAAAGAAATTAAGTAAGGCAGAGATTGCTTTATATGAACAATTAAAACAATTATCAAAACATAATATAAGAGAGAATATAAATGAATAATACAGAGAATCGTGCAAAAATAAGAGAAATATTTTCTTCAATTCAAGGCGAAGGTCCTTATATAGGTTTAAAACAAATTTTTATAAGGTTTTGTGCCTGTAATTTACGCTGTTATTATTGCGATACAGATTATATGCCGACGGATGTAAATGACAAATCATCTTATTTTGATTTTTCTCCACAAGAATTAGAAGAATATTTAAAATCTAATTTTGACTTAAAAACGATTCATTCTATATCTTTAACAGGCGGCGAACCTTTAATATGGGCAGATTTCTTAAAAGAATTTATGCCAAAAGTAAAAGTTCATTATTATTTAGAAACTAATGCAACTATTGCAGATAATTTAGAAAAAGTTATTCAAAATGTAGATATTATTGCTGCGGATATTAAACTTCCTAGTTGTTCCGGTATTAGTGATTCATTTGAACGTCATCGTAAGTTCTTTGAATCAATTCGTAATTCAAGAATTACTTGTGCTGTTCAACGTGCTTTTAATTGTGATAATAAAAATATTTTTGCAAAAGTTGTTTTTGATGAAAATATAACCGATGAAGAAATTTCTAAATGTATAGAATTGGCAAGAGAGTTTGATTTTGAAATAGTCTTACAACCAAGAATGTTAGAAGACAAAATGACCGTTTCTTCTCTATTTATGCTAAGAGTTTTCGAAAAATTCGTTAAGCAATATAAGAATACTCGTTTAATCCCACAAGTGCATAAATTTATTGATGTAGAATAGTTTACTCTTATTTTATGCTATAATTAGTTTGTAAAACAATTATAGGAGTTTAGATATGAAAGTTAGAGCAAGTCATATTTTAGTAAAGACAGAAGAAGAAGCTCTTAAATTATTAGAAGAAATTCAAGGCGGAGCTTCTTTTGAAGATTTAGCTGCACAACATTCTTTATGTCCATCAGGCAGAAACGGCGGCGATTTAAGATTCTTTGGTAAAGGAATGATGGTTAAACCATTTGAAGATGCGGCTTTTTCAATGGAAGTTGGTGAAGTATCTCAACCTGTAGAAACACAATTTGGATGGCACCTAATCAAATTAACAGATAAACAAGACTAATGAAATTTGAAGAATTAGGTATAGATTATTTATTAGTTAATGCGACTAACAAGTTTTTGCTTGAGTATGCACCAATAGAAGAAAACTCTTGTCATAATCTTACCGGTTTTACCGGTGATACAGGAGATGCATTGGTATGTCCGAATGGTAAAATAAAATTATTTGTAGATGGACGTTATCATACTCAAGCAGATTTGGAAGTCGATAAATCTGTTGTGGAAGTTGTTAAACTTCAACTGGGTCAGAAACAGGATGACGAAATATGTGCATCTGTTAAACCTAATTCTACATTTGGTATAGTAACATCAAAAGTATCACAAAAACGATTTGAATATTTTAAAACATTGTTAAATGCAATCAATGTTAACGTTAAACCACTTGATATTGATATTTATGAACGTGAATATATCAAAAATGTAACAAGAGCTGAATTTGTTCCCAACGAAATTTGCGGAGAAGAATTTAACACAAAAATTAGAAATATCGAAAAGCCGGTTCTTTTTACGAATTCAGAAGAACTAACCTATTTGTGTAATATAAGAGATTTTTCACAAAATTACGCAGTAAAAGTTGATGGAAAACTTTATGTTTCTGATGATGAAAATATTTTATTTACTGATACTCTTGTAGAAGCGAATAATAATTTTACTGTTAAACCTCTTAATGAATTTAATAGTTATATCAAAAAAAATGATTTTCCTATTAGAGTCGATAAATCTACAATTACAGCATTTGATTACTCATTGATAAAAACACCTATAACACAAACTTCTCCTGTAAAACTAATGAAATCTATCAAAAATAAACAAGAGATTGAGCATTTGAAATATTGTTTTGAAATGACTGACAAAGCTTTGATGGCTACACGTCAGTATATTTATGATAATGAAGGTTTATCAGAATATGATATTGATAAGGAACTTGAAAAGAATTTCAAACGCTATGGTGCTAAGTCTTTAAGCTTTAAATCTATAGTTGCCATAAACAAAAATTCTGCATTAGCACATTATATGAAATCTTCTAAGGATGAGATTTTACATGATGGTGATTTGATTTTGCTAGACTGTGGTGCGTATTATGACGGCGGGCTTGCAACTGATATAACTCGTGTTTTTGTAAAAGGTAATCCCTCAAAATTACATAAAAGAGTTTATACAACTGTATTAAAAATGTTTTTGAATGCTTTCAATTATCAGTTTATTGAAGGTAAAACTTGTGGATACGAAATAGATAAGTTTACACGAAAAGTTATGGGTAAAAATGAAGTAGGGGATTTTGTTTTTTCTCATGGTTTAGGACATGGAATCGGTATATGCGTGCACGAAGCACCACCAAATCTAAGTATGAACGAAATAGCAAAAACACCTATACAAGAAAATATGTGTTTTACTATTGAGCCTGGATTGTACAATAATCAATATTTTGGAGTAAGATTAGAAAACTCTTGCTACATTGAAAATGGTATTATAAAATCTTTTTCAAATATGTGCTATGAATCTAAGTTGATAGATTATAGTTTATTATCTGAAGAGGAACTTACTTGGTTAAAAGAGTTTGAGGTTTTGTAATGGAAATATCAAGTGTTAATAATGATTTAGTTAAACAAACTGTTAAACTTCAACAAAAAAAGTACCGCGAGGAAGTTGGGAAATTTTTATTAGAAGGATATAAATCTGTTTATGAAGCTGTTCAATCAGGAATTGTGTTAGAAAACGTGTTTGTATTAGCCGAAAAAGCTGACAAATATAACTTTATTCAAAATGACATTATAAAAACTAACAATGCAGTTTTAAAAAAGATTTCAACAACTGATTCAGCACCTGAAATTGTTGCTGTAGCTGTTCAACAAAAGAATGATTTAAGTTCCTTGAAAACAGCATCTAAAGTTGTTTTATTGGAAGATATTAGTGATGCAGGGAATTTAGGAACAATTATACGCAGTGCTGTAGCATTTAATGTAGATGCAATAGTATTATATGGTTCAACTGTTGATTTATATAATCCAAAATGTGTACGTTCAGCTGTTGGTAACCTATGGAAAACTAATATTGTACATATTGACTCTATTGATATTTTGAAAGAATATTTTTCTGATTATGAGTGTGTTGCTACGCTTCCAAAAACAGAGAATAGTGTTTGGTTTAATGATTGGACACCAGCTGATAAAACATTAGTAATGTTTGGTTCAGAGGCAAGTGGTTTATCTGACACCCTTGTTAATTTTGCAAATAAAAACTTAACCATAGAAATGAATTCGAATGTTGAGTCTTTGAATTTGAGTGTATCAGCAAGTTTGGTTATGTATAAATTTAGATAAAACATATACAAAAAGTTTAACTACACAATAACCACAGCTATGTATTTTTGATATATAATAAGAACTGTTAATTATGGAAAAGACAGAAACAAACAATAATAAAACAGAAGAAGGTTCCAGTATACTAAAAGCTGCTTGGTTAATAGCACTTGTAACTATCCTAAGCAAAGTAATAGGGTTTCTTAGAGATGTTATAACCGCAAAATATTACGGTACAACTTGGCAGTCTGATGCGTATTTTTACGCATATCAAATACCTTC
>JAMPEO010000153.1 GCA_023665105.1 Candidatus Gastranaerophilales bacterium
GGTTCCATTTCTTTCTTTTTGCGTCGCAATTAAAAAGAAAGAAATGAACAAAAAGAAGAAGTCTAGTATATAGACCCTGAAATAAGTTCAGGGTGACTGTAAGATTATGCTTTGTGGCACAAATAGTAGTTCGGATTTACTAATCTGACAATCAAATCTAATTATTACTGAACTTCACTCTCTTTTTGTAAACAAATGTAAAACATATTTCCCAACTTACTAATCTTTTTAAAAAAGTTGTCGTTAATTATGAAAGTAACACAATTTCTATTGTGTTACTTTTGGTTTTTTATAATTATTGTAACGATTTATGTACAATACGCAAAAAATATCATTATAGTGTTTTATATAATAGTATAGAAAGAACAGAAGTGAAGATTAAATTATGCATAATTACACAAATTATAACCACAGTTTTACATCCGGCTTAGAAGCTGCAAAGATTGATAATGCTAAGCAAATTCAGAATAATACTCCAGAGGTTCAATCACAAGATACTCCTCAAATAACAGAGATGAGTACTGTTACACCAGATTTTAACGTAACCGTACCTACAGGTTATTCGAAAACAGGCGTAGAAAAACTATCTAACGGGCAAGAAATCCATTGCTATAAGCTTAATAACGGACAAAAAGTTTATATTGCACCAAAAGAAAGTGCCATGACAACTCTAAACACCTATGTAAATACTGGTGCAATGAATGAAAAAGATGAAGAACGTGGGATTAGTCACTTCTGTGAACACATGGCTTTCAATGGTACAAAAGGCACAGACGGATATATGAAACTAGGCATTGGTGATGTGTTCCGTAAAGTTGGTGATATGGGCGGTAATACAAATGCTTCTACAAACTTTGCAGAAACAAACTATACTATATCAATCCCACAGTTTAATAAATCAGACTTTGAAACTATTGTGAAAATGCAATCATCAATGATGAATAATCTTGAAATGTCAGAAGATATGGTATCAAAAGAACATGGACCTGTTACATCAGAAATAAACATGTACAGCGATATGTCTGATTGTATGGCTTCTGATGCTGCAATAAAAAATCTTTATAATATCCAGTCTACATCTAAAGATATTGTCGCAGGAACTGTAGATAATATCTTAAATGTCGATAGCAAAAAAGTCATGGATTATTATAAAAATAATTATTATCCTGCAAATATGACAACTGTTGTAACAGGTGATGTTAATCCTGATGAAGCTATAGAAATTATTGCTAAAAATTTCAGAGGAGAAAATCCTAAAAATCCTGATAGACGATTTGAAAATTTAAAACCAATTCAAAAAACTGTAAGAACAGATATTATTTCTAATAAGGCAACTGCTACAACTGGTGTTGTCTGTTTTAATGGTCCAGCAAATAATGATCCAAGAGGGCAAATTGTTATTGAAGCGGTAAATACATTCCTATTTAATAAGAAAAATTCAAAATCGGATAAAGACTTAGATGATTATAATGTTTCTATTTCCGCCGTACAAGACAAAATTAGTGCTGTACCAACGGATGGGAAATTGTTAAATCTTTCTTTTGATTCAACAGAAGAAACTTCTGAAATAGCTTTAAAATCTATATTTAATAATTTAGCAAACTTTAAAGCTCCAACTGATGAAGAAATGGAAACTCTTAAAACTTCTTTGAAAATGAATTATGAAAAATCTTATGAAGATATGGAAGATTTGAATTATATGATTGGTCGTAATTCATTGATGGGGGATATTGATGGTTGTACTCAAGCTATCAACATTATTGACAACCTAACTCCGCAGGATATGGTTGATGCTGTAAGTAAGTATTACGATATAAATAAAGCTTCGATAGCTGTTGTTCACCCTGAAAAAGCAACTATGGAATCTATTTCCGTTAATCATGATAAAGCTAAGACAATAAGTTTTACCGGATTAAATACAGTTGACAAAACTGATAAAAACCAGAAAATACCATTAAAAGTTGATGAAATCGACCGTTATCAACTCCCAAATAATATTGATGTTGCAATAACTGAATCTAAAAGTGATATTGTAAACTATACAATGAATATTTCTACAATTGCTCCTGCTAATACAAAGCCAGGCGTTATGGAAGTTTTATCTGCAATATTGAGAAAAGGCTCTAAAGAACAACGTGATTTAATGGATAAGAATAATACAACCGTATTCTCTGGAGCTACAGGAAAATCTATCTATTATGAAGCAGAACTTCCTGTTAAAAATTTGGCATCTTCATTATCTTTAATGAAAGATTTAGTAATCAATCCTGCTATGTTAGAGGAAGATTTTGAAAAATCAAAAAAAGAAGTGAAAGATAATCTCTTAACACAACATCCAAATGCGTTTGATAATATGGGTAATACTCTTTTCCCTGATTCGCCTCGTGGTTATACAAAAAAAGATGTTTTAGATAATATTGATAATGTTACTCTGGCTGAAGTTAAGGGTATGTTCCAATATTTGAAAGATAATGGTGCTATAACTTTCGCTGTTAGTATGCCAACGTCTAAGTATCCGGAAACAAAAACGGTTCTTAATAGGGAGTTATCTACAATAGAAACTGTTAGACCTAACAATATGAGAATGTTTAATGATTTTGCACCTATAGAAAAGAGTAAAGTTATTACAGATACAGCAAATACGGCTCAAGCTGATATTGTTCAAGCTTATAAATTCTATAATACACATACTCCAAAAGATTTGGTTATTTATGAACTTATGAACGGTATTCTTTCAAGTGGTGATGAAACAGGGCTATTTAATAATTTAAGAGAAAAACAAAAATTAGCTTATAGTGTTCATTCGTCTTGCAACTTATCGCCTTTATCCTCTTCTACTTTAACTTGTAGGATTTTAACAACTACCGATAGTGAAGATATGAAAAGTTATGATAATGTGCAAAAATCTATAAATGGTTTCCATAATCAGATTAATAAGATGGTTAATGGGGAATTTACGGATAAAGAAATTGAAACAGCTAAGTTAAATTACAAGCGATATCTTTTGGAATCAACAGATATTCAATCAGATAAAGTTGCTACTATTTCAGGTGCTCTTAATTCTATAAATGGTTTGAATGAAGCAAATGACTTATATGATGCTGTGGATACAATTACCAGAGAAGATATACAAAATGCTGCGAAGTATGTATTTTCTCAAAAACCTGTATATTCTATAAGAGCCTCTAAGGATACACTGGATGCGAATAAAGAATTTCTTGCGTCTTTAGAAAATAACTAAATATGTCAATGCTCCAATTTAGCAAAGGAGGTAATAATGGTTAACAATATACCATCTAATAATATGTATTCCACAGCAGGCATTCAAAATAAATTAAATGCTGAATCTAGGAAACAAGAACATCCTTTGACTAATGAAGAATCGCACTCTACTCAAAAACAGGAACAAGCGTATTTAGGCAGAGATTTAGTTATTGATAAAACCTCTAATAATAGCGATTTAAGTGTTGTTTTTAAAAAGTTGGAAGGTAAAAAAGGTGCAGATTTTGCAAATACTGCATATAAAGAACTTGTGAAACTTTATGGTTTATCTGATGTTGCACCAAAAGAATTGAGTTGGGAACAAAGCGAAGGCAGACCTATTGTTAGTGATTACAGATGGTATGAAAATAAAGTTGTTGTTTATAAAGATTACTTTGAAAAAGCAACTCCCGAAGAACAACTGGGATATATTGCTCATGAACTAACTCATTGTAAACAAACAACAAACATTTTACGTACCGAAGGTTTACCAGTTCAATCTTATGCTATGGCGATTGCAACATCAGATTTTAGAGCTAATGTTATTAATAATCCAACGGTCAAAGCAAATTTCCAAAAAGCTATGACTCAAGGTAAAGAGAAAGAGTATGCTGCTCTAATGATTAGAGCTAATGCTGCGAATACATATAAAGAACTCACAACAGTATTCGCAGATGTGTTGAATCTCCCAAAACACAGTTTACAATCTGAAAACGGTCAAAAAGCATTAAATGATTTGAGGGCACAAGCAACCTATAACGGTGCGGATATGACTGCTTATAATAATTGTGAACTGGAAAAAGAAGCTATGAGTGTTGAAAATGATATCAAACAAAAATTTCTTGATTATAAAAAATCTAAGTAAGTTATTTTAAAGTAAAAGTATCATCCATGCTTAAGATATCTATCAAGGAACCTCTTTTACCATACTCAAAGTTATAAGCATGTGCAACTTTATCACTTGTTAAAAAATCATAATGTATGTTGTAGGCTTTAGGCTCTTCTGTAATTCCTAATTCATTCATTTTGTCATACATTAACATATCTTTTTCTTTGTCTAATACGTTGGAGTAGTTCAATCCTTCGTAAGCACAAAATGGAATTTGCATTTTTGAACCTTCTTTAAGTGAAATTAGTCCAAATGTTCTGCATATTATCCCACGACATTGATAAACTGAACACATATTATCAATTAAAAAAGGACATTCGTATGTAAATGTTTCTTTTGTGTTTTTTATTTTATCTTGTTTTATTTTTTCTATTTTTTGCAGGATTATATCTTGTGTGTTTTTATCAAGTTGTTTAAAACCTTGCTTCAAAAAAGTTACTTCAATTTCAGAAAACGGATAATCACCATTTGTACAGCATTTTGCACAACCTTTTTGACAATATAAATATGGTTGTTGAGATTTGAAATATCTATCCAACATAGCCATTAATTCATCTAAAAATTCCAAATAATTTTTTAACATAATAACTCTCAAAAATAATATAACACATAATTCAATTTATGTATAAAAAAGTACGTGATACATTATTGT
>JAMPEO010000154.1 GCA_023665105.1 Candidatus Gastranaerophilales bacterium
TGAGCCAAACTCTTTTGATAAATTTTCAAGAAAAGTTGTGCCAAAATTTTTTATAAGATTTTTAATCAATAGCATGTTTACATCATACGAAATTTTATGAGAACAACTTATCTTTCTAAAATTATTCGTAATTTTTTTAGCCTGATTATAGTTTTCAATATTTTTAAATAATTTCTTTTTATATAATAAACGTTTAATCAAATTTATCTTTGTAGATATAAAAGGTGAAAGCAACATTAAATTTTTATCATTGTCAACACAATCAATTAAAATCTCACATTCTATATTATTTGAATTTAAAAATTCATTCAAAAAGGCTTTTGTATTGTAACCAATACCATAGCAGATATCTAATACTTTAATACCTTTATTTGTATTAAATATATCAAACTTTAAAACAGGATCAACGAACTTTTCGAACGCTTCACTCAATGCACCAAATGCTGAATGATAGATATCATCAGCATCCTCATTATATAGTCCAACAGAATAATCATTTGTCATATATGGTAAAAATTTGTACATATAATTATAGTACTTGTTTTTTACATCTTATTCAATTTATTAACAATAGTAAAGTTATCTTATTTATTGATAATCTCGCATCGATATATACCAATAATCATTTTAAATATTTATATTATATTATCAGTATATATTGATACGAGATATACTGATAATATTAACTTGTTTTTATTCAAATAAAAAATTATTTTTTATTTTTAATTATTTTTTATAAAAATAATTTCATCATCTTTCAACTCAATTAAAATTTTATCTCCACGAATAAATTTATTAGATAAAATTTCTTTTGATAGTGGGTTTTCAACCATTTGTCTAATAACACGCTTAAGTGGTCTTGCACCATATATAGGGTTAAAACCTCTGGTTGCAAGAAATTCTTTTGCATCATCTGTTATAGATACTTCTAATTCACGTTCTTTAAGCAGTGCCTTTAAATGAGCCATTTGAATATCTACAATAGCCGATAATTGCTGTAAATTAAGGGCTTTAAAGAATATCGTTTCATCAACTCTATTGAGGAATTCAGGCTTGAAGCGTTCTCGCATTATTTGCATAACTTTTTCTTTCGTATCCTCAAAAGAACCCTCTGATAGAGCTGCATTCAACGAATCTTCAAGTATAATTTCACTACCAATATTACTTGTCATTATTATAACTGTGTTCTTGAAATCAACTGTACGTCCTTTAGAATCGGTTAAACGTCCATCATCAAAGAGTTGCAGCATAATATTAAATACATCGGGATGAGCTTTTTCAATTTCGTCAAAAAGTACAACGGAATAAGGTTTACGTCGTACTGCTTCAGTAAGCTGACCGCCTTCATCATAACCTACATATCCCGGAGGAGCCCCAACAAGTCTAGATACGTTATGTTTTTCCATGTATTCACTCATATCAATTCTTATAAGTGCTTCTTCATCATTAAACAAAAACTCTGCAAGTGTTTTTGCTAACTCAGTTTTTCCGACACCGGTTGGACCAAGAAATATAAAGGTACCAATAGGTCTATTAGGGTCTTTTAACCCTGAACGAGCACGTCTAATTGCATCAGAAACAGTTTCTACAGCTTCATCTTGTCCTATGAGACGTTTATGCAAATAATCTTCCATCTTAAGAAGTTTTTCCATTTCGCTTTCTATGAGTTTACTAACAGGAATTCCAGTCCATTTACTAACGATTTCTGCAATATCATCTTCATCAATTTCTTCTTTCAAAAGTTGGTTAGTAACCTTATCTTTACCTTGAATAGAGTTTAGTTTTTTTTCTAATTCCAACAATTTTCCATATTTAAGTTCTGCTGCGGTTTGCAAATCAGTATTGCGTTCAGCTTCAGCGATTTTAGTTTTAACTTGGTTTATTTCATCTTTAATTGCAGCCTCACCGGTGATAGAGTTTTTTTCCATCTCCCATTGAGCTTTCAATTTTGATATTTCTGATTCAAGAGAGTTAATTTCTTCTGTTAATTTTTCTATTTTTTCCAGACATTCAGGACTTGTTTCTTTTTTTAGTGCTTCTCTTTCGATTTCTAATTGAATTTTTTGTCTAAGCATTTTATCAATTTCTTCCGGCATAGAGTCAATTTCTATACGTAGAGAAGACGCTGCTTCATCAATCAAATCAATAGCTTTATCCGGTAAAAATCTGTCAGTAATATATCTATCAGAAAGCTTAGCAGCAGCTATTAAGGCACTATCCAAAATCCTTACACCGTGATGAACTTCATATTTTTCTTTCAATCCACGTAAAATACTTATAGTATCTTCAACGCTTGGCTCATCAAGCATAATTGGTTGAAAACGTCTTTCAAAAGCTGGGTCTTTTTCAATATATTTACGATATTCATTAATCGTTGTTGCACCAATAGTTCTAAGAACACCACGTGCAAGCATTGGTTTTAATAGATTACCTGCATCCATTGCACCTTCAGTAGCACCTGCACCAATTATTGTATGAATTTCATCTATAAATAAAACAATTTGTCCGTCAGAATCTTCTACTTCTTTTAAAACAGCTTTTAAGCGTTCTTCAAATTCTCCTCTAAATTTCGCACCTGCAACTAATGCACCTAAATCTAAAGCACATAGTTTTACTTCTTTAAGACTTTCAGGTACATCTCCACGAATAATACGTTGAGCCAAACCTTCTACAACGGCAGTTTTACCAACACCAGGTTCTCCAATTAAGACGGGATTATTTTTGGTTCTTCTGTTTAACACTTGAATAATACGTCTAATTTCTTCATCACGTCCTACAACAGGATCAAGTTTACTTTTTTTTGCAAGTTCAGTTAAATCAGTTGAGAATTTAGCTAAAGCTTGCATATTTTCTTCTGCATTTTTATTGTCCACTTTTTTATTACCTCTAATTTTTTTCATAGCGTTTAATACTTGCTTGTCAGTAACATTATAGGCTTTAAGTAGTTTTTGTATATCACTTCCCATAAGATTTGTCATAGCAAGTAAAATTACTTCTATACTAATAAATTCATCTTTAAATTCATTTGATTGTTGCTCTGCAATATTTAATAATTTTTGAGTTTCATCAGATAAATACATCTGATTACTTGTTGGTTCATTTGCTAATTTAGGATATTTTTCGATTTGAAAAACTATTGCTTTGATGAAATCTTGGTTAAGTAACTTTAATTCATTTAGGTAATCTTTCACAATACCGTTGTCTTGAATCATAGCTAACATAATATGTTCAGGCTGAATTTGTGCATTTTTATATTTATTCATACAAGCACCTGCTGCAAATAGAATTTCTTTTGAATAGTTTGTAAGTTTTTCAATATCTCGCATAATATACTCCTATTTATATTATTATTTTAAACTATTTTTGAGAAAAGTAACAAAAATTAACGATTATTTAATATTTTGTCAAATTTTAGTATTTACATGTTTTAGAAAATCAGTTAGTAATAAGCCATCATTAAACTTGTAAAAATGTATTTATTGTGATAAAATGCAATAAGTGATAAGGAATATTTAATGACTAAATTTTACCTAACAACTGAACATCATTATTCACATAGCAACCCGAAGGGGCTATGGATTTTGATGTAATCAGTTTCCGCTAGAATAGTTCCTTCGGGTAGTCGTGTATAAAGGAATTATTTTACAAAGGAGAATCATTAAAATGTCACTATTAATAAATGCTATTTCAGCTGTAGGTAATAATAGCGGAATATATCCGTTACTTGTACGTGATTGCGGTATTGAAGTACCGACTAAAGTTGTTCAAACTTACAACCAAAACAAAAAAGAATCAAAAGTGATGGCTAAACACGCTACAAGAGAACGTGGACTTGATGAATATACTACAACAGCTGTATGGGTAGGTGGTGTCCCGCTAGTTGAATATGGTTTTAATCAAGTACTGAAGAAAAAAGGCTTAAACGGAAAAGTTAATTATAAACTTCTTGAAAATAATGATAAGGCTAAAAAAGCCGGTTCAAAAATAGAACAAAGTATAGATATAAATATTCAAAAGTTTAAAGATTTAGCACCAAAAGAAGTAGCTGAATTAGAGAAAATCAAAGCTAATAAAGGACTTTTCCAAAAATTTACAGTTGCAAAATACGCAACTGCACTAGCTGTTCCTATTGCATTAATGGGAGTAGTTATTCCAAAGGCAAACTTTTTACTAACTTCATATTTAATGGACAGAGATGCAAAAAAAGGTTTACTACCAGAAAAGTATTTGAGAGAACGAAAAGAAGGTAAATCTTTAGATATAGTATCAACATCTGAAAAAGACGCTGAAATACAATATAACAAATTATATAATAGTTCAAAAGATACACAATTTGCATCATTAAATTCATTTAAACAAGTGAATAAACCTTCTTTCACAGGTTTTTCTTCTTTTATGACCGGTTTATCACACCAGCAAAAAATGGCTGCAACAGATGGTGGTTATGCAGTTGGAAGAGTAGTTACATCAAGAAAGAAAAATGAGGCTATTGAAAATGGATTTAAGATGGCAGGTATGATGTATTTGAACTTTGTTGCACCAAAAAGAATTGAAAAAGGCTTAGACTATATTACTAACAAAATGTTTGGCATAAATCCTGAACTTGACCCTAAAATTATGGCAAACAAACGTTTCTTAGTACTTGCACGCTCCAACAAACTGGAATTACCAAAGAGTCAGGAAGAAGTCCTTGAATTCTTAGATACAAAACCTAAATCCGTTTTTGCGGAGATTGCATCACAATCAGGTGAAGTTAAATATCTGAAGAATGGTGTA
>JAMPEO010000155.1 GCA_023665105.1 Candidatus Gastranaerophilales bacterium
GAAAGATGGCTTAGTAAATCCAGATACTCTTATAATTGAACCAACAAGCGGTAATACAGGTATTGGGTTAGCAATGTGTTGTGCTGTGTTAGGTTTAAAAATTATTATTGTAATGCCGGACAATATGTCGGAAGAACGTAAAAAAATAATAAGAGCTTATGGTGCAGAACTTGTTTTAACACCTGCTTCACAAGGTATGCAGGGTGCTGTTAATAAAGCTAAAGAATTGAGCGAGGCTAACAAAAATTCTTTTATACCTATGCAGTTCTCAAATCTTGCAAATCCAAGAGCACATGAGTTAGGAACCGCAAAAGAAATTTTTAACGATACTGATGGTAATGTTGATATTATTTGTGCAGGAATTGGTACCGGTGGGACTGCTGTTGGACTTAAAAACGGTTTTAAAACGTTAAAATCTGATGTGAAAGTTTATGGTGTGGAACCTAAAGAAAGTCCGTTATTAACAGAGGGGCAAGCAGGACCTCATAAAATACAAGGTATTGGTGCCAATTTTGTTACTGATATTTATAAATCAGGTGAGTTGGATGGTATTATTGATATAGAAGGTAACATTGCAATGCAGGAAGCACGTGATTTGGCAAAAAAACATGGAATACTTTGCGGTATATCATCAGGTGCAAATCTTGCTGCAGCTAAACTTTTATCTGAACAAAATCCTGATAAAAAAATTGTTACTATTATATGTGATTTCGGTGAACGTTATTTATCTACGGAGTTATTCGAATAATGCTTGTTAGAGCTTTAAAAAAAATAAAAGAAGATATAAATGTCATTTATGAAAAGGATCCTGCTGCAAATAATATTTTTGAGGTTATTTTTTGTTATCCGGGTTTTCAAGCTCTTTTATCGCATAGGATTGCTCATAAATTAAAGTGTTGGGGGGTACCATTCCTTCCAAGATATATTTCGTATCTGACAAGAATTTTAACGGGTATTGAAATTCACCCGTCAGCACAGATTGGTGATAGATTTTTTATTGATCATGGCGAAGGTGTTGTAATTGGTGAAACAACTATTATCGGTAATGATGTTCTTATCTATCAACAAGTTACACTTGGTGGAACAGGTAAAGAACACGGAAAACGTCATCCAACCATTGGTAATAGTGTAATTATTGGTGCAGGTGCTAAAGTTTTAGGAAATATAAAAATAGGTGATAACGTTAGAGTGGGAGCAGGTTCTGTTGTCGTTGACGATGTTCCTGAACATTGTACCGTAGTAGGAATTCCTGGTAAAATTGTACAGCAAAAATTTGTTAATCCGGATGGTATTTTAATGCATAATAGAATACCTGATCCTATTACGTGTGAATTAAATCGTCAAAAATATGAAATTCTTGATATGCAAAATAGAACTTCTGAACTTGAAAATAAATAATTAAGAAATGTAACAATTTTTCAGAAAAATATTATTAACTTTTGTAACAATTTGGCTTATTTATCCCTGTAATATTAAAGTTTTTACCTTAATATGCCGTAGTTTTAAGTGTAAAAGTATAGGAAACAGGGAAAAGGAAGTCAAAAGACAATGGGAATGTCAGCTTCACAAGTTAGATTTTTATCATTGCAAAGCCGTAAAAACTCTATCGGCAGACAACTTCTTACGCTTTCTAATCGTAAGATGGCTCTTTCCCGTGACATGAATACAGTAGCTTTAAGATTTACTAATGCATTAAATCAAACAAATTTGAAATGGTCTAATGATTCAGGTTCAACTTATAATACATTAACTTATGATTTAATGATGAGACCTAATGATTTAAATACAGAAAAACCATATATTGTTACTAAAGCAACATCTGGTGAAGTTGTATTAAATGATGATGTTTTAACTGATAAAGATGGAAATCCTATTATAGATAGAACTACAGGACAAGCTTTAAGCTATGTTGATATTGCAAAAATGATTTCTGCATATTCAGGTATGGATAATTCAGGTAATTGTCAATTTAATAATATTTCAAATATTCAAACACAAGTTAAGAATGGTGTAACATCTACAACAGGCGGCGGAAAAGCTATTGATAATGCATATTATATTCCTAGCGGTGTTCATGATTATAGCTTTGACAATTCACTTCGTTATACTATCTTTGAAAAAATGGGATTGGTTAGTGAATCTGATAAAGTAAATCAATTAAATCTATTAAATCAATTATATGGTTCTGAAAAAGCTGAAAAAACAGGTGTTTATCCTATAGGGTCTGCTTGGGGTGATTATTATGTTGCATTAGCAAAATTAGAAGCTTATGAAGATTTTCTAGGTGTAGATCATTATTTTGCTGACGCAGAGACTTTCTCAGGTTCTCAACGTACATCTGAAACAAAAGATTATTCTTCTAAACTATATAATTACCACGATGATATTAAAACAACCAGTGGTTTAACAGCAAATACAGTTATTTCACAAGAGGCATATTCTAACAATGCAACAGGTACTTTATCTCATATAGATTTCAATGCTTATACATCAGTTGCTGCTAATGGTAATACAACAACTGATTATCGCTATACAACCGCTGAAGATGGTACAGTTACTACTAACGGTTCATTCAATCATGATTATTCAAAATATGAAGAAAATGATGCTAGATATACTGATTATACTTATAGCGTAGATGTTTCTGCTGATGGTATTAAATATCAATACAAAATTGATGATATTTGGTCTAATGCAAAAGCAAACTATTCTGCTAGTCATACTTGGGATCCTGCAAGTGGTGCTGGTAGAGTTGGCACCGGTGACCACTTGGTTGAAGTTGGTGATAGCGGAAACAGTAAGCTTAGTGCTAGTTCTTGCAAAAGTAACTTAGAAAATTTAGTAAATTCATTTGCTAATGTTTTAAGTTGTGCAAGTTCAATTACTATAAAGACTTCAGCTTTAAATACTGCTAAACAGCAAACAGTTGATCATTTTATCAATAACGCAGATAGTAATTATGATGGTGCATCTGGTTGTCACAGTGGTTCTAAAAAAGCTACTAAAAAAGCAAAACCTAGAGCAGAAGGTAAAAACCATATTGGTATATCCAGATACGGCGGTATCCATTCACACTCTAAAGCGTATGTAGATTGTAATACATTATTTAATACGTTTATATCTTTCTATACACAAGCTGTAGCTGGTGATGGTGTTGGTTCTTCTTCATTTGGTACTACTCCTTCAATGTCATTTGATGATGAAAATGCAACTCAACAAGCTTCTACATATACTAATATAGATGGTGCTTGGTATGTTAACGAAAATTACAAAGATGGTAATACAATCGCAAGATTTACTCACTTATTAACTACAACTGTTCCTGATGATATGTCAGAATATGGTGCTGATATTTTTGTTTTAGATACAACAACCGGTAATTTGAGATTATATGCAGGTAGTGCTGATGATTCTCTTCAAAAGTATTATTATGTTACTGATGAAAATGCACCGGATGATGTTAATGAAGATACTTTGATGTATGATTTAAACGGTTTTGCATGGGATGATGACAATGATATGTCAACTCCAGAAAAAACTATCTATGGTACTTTGCAACATGGTGACAATATTTACTATTTTGAAACAGCTGCACAACTAAATACATATTTATCAACAAGAAGTTTATCTAGTGCAACATTATATGAACCTCGTACATTTGGCGACACATCAGCCTCAGAAGTGTCACTAGGTTGGGATGCTGCAAATTCTAAATATGGAATTTCTATCAAGAGCGATGTACATGATACTGGTTACCGTAGTAAATTAGTTGATGATGTTAATAAAGCAGAACAACGTATTCATGAGTTGGAAGAAAATATAGATAACTTATATTCTTCTGCTGATAAAAAGATAATGGATTATTATGATGCATTATTCTTACGCATAGCAGAACAAGGTTGGATTGTTGATGAAAATACATCTGTAGTAAGAAATGAAGATGCAACATCTTATTTGAATAATAAACTTCAAAATAACGATTATTTTATTACTGAATGTTCTGAAAAAACAGATGAATCAGGTTACAATTATTCTTCTAAAATGGCAACAAGTATTAGAAAAATATATCAAGTTCATGATTCAAATGCTGAAAACCAAGCTTTAATAGAATATGAAACAGAAAAATCTGCTATTTCTATGAAAGAACGTAGAATTGATGCTGTAATGCAAAAACTTGAAACTGAACAAGAAGCAATAAATACAACTTTAGATTCGGTGCAAAAGATAATCCAAGAGAATATCGACAAAACGTTTAAAATGTTCGCCTGAGTGGGCGTGAAAGCCCCTTCTAAACTTATATAAAAATATCACCCCAATTTATATTTAAATTGAGATGATATTTTTTTAAAGTTCTGTTTGGTGTGCTTAAGTCCACAAATCACCAATTTTGTCTATCCAATATCCTAAACCTGGACCTCCCGGAGGTGTTACATCAGGACTACTTGGATGAAATGGAATTTCTCCGCCTGATGCAGCTTTTAGGTTCTTTTTGTCTAAATTTACATTTTTAATTTCAGGTTTAACATAAGGTTTAACCATTGCTTTACCTTGAGCTGCTGTTGCATCTTGTGCTGAACTTATCAATTTTTCACCATCTTTAACTAATTCTTGAGAACCTTTTGATTTAACAGCTGAAGTTATCTTTGATGATACTGTTTTAATAGTTGTCATTAATTCTGTTTTCATACAATATATCTCCATTTTAAGTGCTTTACATGTGTATTAATACTCCTGAAAATATTTTTT
>JAMPEO010000156.1 GCA_023665105.1 Candidatus Gastranaerophilales bacterium
TTAAACTTTTGAATTTGTTCTTCTGCTTCTTCTATCTTTTTAATAATTTCTTCTTTTTTCACTAAATCAACCTCTATTACAAGATAACTTTTTTAGTTAAAATAAACATCAGCCTTTTAGGTGAAATCAGCATGCCAATAAGCTTTTTTCATGACCTGCCATTATTGCTTCAATATTTGATTTTGCTAAGTGTTTTCTTTCATCCGGTAAAACAATATCTACAGCCTTAGTTAAAATATCATCCGTTAAGATAGTTTCAATATTGCTCAAAACACCAAGTGCAACCATATTTGCCAATTTATGATTATTCAAGTCAATCGCAGTTTGAGTCATTGGATAAAATACATACTCTATATCGTTACGTGGACGAGATTCATCTACCAATGATGAATTACAAATAATTCTTCCGCCTTTTTTTACCTTTGAAATAAATCTGTCAAATGATAGCTGATTTAATGCTATTACGCAATCAACATCTTGTTTATGAACAGAACTTACCTCATCATCAGACACAACAATTTCACAATTTACTGTTCCACCACGCATTTCTGCACCATAGCAAGGATACCAAGTTACATTTTTATTACCCAACATAAACGCATTTGCAAGTATTTTGCCTGCAAACAATACACCTTGTCCTCCAAATCCTGCTACTATATAATTCTTTTCCATACTCATTCCTTTTATTATTTATTTTCTGAGGTAATATCTTTAAACACTCCAAGCGGGAATATTGGCATCATTTCTGTTCTAACACGTTCGTGAGCCTGCTCCGGAGTCATTTTCCAATTTGTTGGACAAGTCGATAAAATCTCTACGAAACCTAATCCAAGTCCGTCAAGCTGCACTTGAAATGCTTTCTTAAGTGCTTTTTTAGCTTGATTTATATGTGGAACCGTATCAAGTGCAACACGTGCACTAAATGCAGTTCCGTCACATAAAGCTATATGTTCGGCAATTCTTATTGGTGAGCCATAAGATTCTTTATATCTGCCCATTGGAGATGTTGTAGTTTTTTGCCCTAATAAAGTGGTCGGTCCTAACTGACCGCCAGTCATACCATAAGTTGTATTATTTATACAAATACCACAAATATTCTCACCTCTAAGTGCTGCGTGAGTTGATTCTGCTAAACCAATAGAAGCAAAGTCACCATCACCTTGATATGTAAAAACAAACTTGTCAGGACGTGCTCTTTTTACACCTGTTGCTTCTGCCATTGCTCTACCGTGAGGTGCTTCTATGCAATCAATATCAATAAAATCATATAAAAATACAGAACAACCGATGGAAGTGGCACAAATAGTATCTTCTTTTAAATCCATTTCATCTATAAGTTCTGCAACCAATCTAATTGCAATTCCGTGATCACAACCAGGACAGAACGTATATCTGAAATTCTTTTTCATTGAATCCGGAATCTTAAATACTTGCATAAGTTTTCTCCAATACTTTTTCTTTTACGCCTGCTGTGATTTCTTCAACACTCAACCACTGTCCTACAGAACGATTTATTAAATCTACGGAAGCTTTACCGTTAACTGCAATTTTTACATCTCTAACCATTTGCCCCATATTCATTTCAACAACAACAAACTTTTTGCATGTTTCAGCCAATTCTTCCAATCTTTTGTCAGGGAACGGAGAAAGCGTTACAGGTCTGAATACACCAACTTTCAAGCCTTCTTCACGCAAAGCTTTCATTGTTGCTTTGACATTTCTTGTTAAACTTCCAAAAGCAACAAGTATAACATCCGCGTCTTCTGTCTCAAATTCTTCCCACTCAGTAATTTCCTTTTTCATCAACTGATATTTTTTAAATAAATTATCAATGTGTCTTAATTGCATATCTTCACTAGGTGCAACAGAACAGATTTTCCTTCCTTCACGACCTTTTGCTCCTGTAAGTGCCCAAGAAGAAACATCAACTTCAGGATATGGATATTTACCAAAACTTGCAGGTTCCATCATTTGTCCCAACAATCCATCTGCTAATATCATCGTTGGATTTCTATATTTTTGAGCATAATAAAATGCTTTATAAGTCAAATCTATACATTCTTGTACTGTTGACGGAGCAAGAACTGTCAGCTTATAATCACCGTTGCCGCCACCATAAACAGATTGATTATAATCACCCTGTGCCGGATAAATATAACCTAATCCCGGACCGGCTCTCATAACATTTACCAATACTACAGGTAATTCATCCGAACAAGCATAAGATAATGCCTCTTGCATAAGTGCAACTGCACAAGAAGATGATGATGTCATAGCTTTTACGCCGGTAGAAACTGCACCTAACACCATATTTATAGCTGCAAGTTCACTTTCTGCACATACATACGGTCGTTTAAATTTATACATTTCTTCGCTTAAATATTCACCTATTTCAGTTTGCGGTGTTATCGGATAACCAAAATAACACTCACAACCAGCATTTAACGCTGCTTGTGCTATTGCATAATTACCTTTTATCAATCTTTTTTCATTTGTCGTCATTATTTATGAACCTCTGTTATAGCCATATCAGGACATCTGGTTGCACACATGGCACATCCTATGCATTCTCCATTCTTATCATCAAACTCAACCAAATTATCTCCAAGTTTGCTAACTTTTTTACTCTTTTTTATCAAACCTTTAGGACAAGTAGATACACACAAAAAACAAGATTTACATCTGTTTGTATCAATAACTATATGTGCCATTATTTTCCCCATTTCTATAGATTATTCTTCTTAAATTATAGCACTAATAAATATAATCAACACGCATGTATTGTTTGTTTAAGAAATATTACAATAAAAAAGACAGATATATTTATCTGTCTTTGCTGATTAACTATAATTTTCTAAAATCATCTCTGTTTTCAGAGTTAAAAGCTTCTTCTATTGTATTGTATTTTTTTATTTTTTGTCTTGAGTCATTATATCTGACAGCAATTTTATCGCCCTCAGTGTAAGCTATACCGCTTGGTTCTTTGTTTATATCGTAACCATAATATATTTTTCTTTTATTTCCATTTCTAATTACAGTTGAATCCTTCGGTTTCATGTCTAAATAAAAGTTAGTTTCTATAAAACTTTTATGTTTGCCGCCATTAAATATTTCAGTTCTTCTCTTGTAGCCAATAGGAAATTCTCCAGCATATTCCAAACGTTGAATAGAACGAACTTGTTTTACAGGATTACTAGTTTTATCAAAAAGAATTACGTGCTGTAAAGATTGTCCGTCTTTTTCGCCTGTATATACAACTTTTGTAAAGCCTTTCTTTAAAGACTGCACTGATTTATTTGTATATAAATCATGATTCTTATGATTTTGCAGCATTAAATCAGATTTTTGTGATAACTTTTCCAAAAATCTATTATGCATAAGTTTATTTAATTTTCCGCCTTTTATAAAATACGCTGCCATCAATCCTGCACCAAGTGCTGTTGCAGCAGGCAAAACATCAACAACTTTAATAGGATGTTCATGTGCTGCTGATATTTTTTTTGGAACAGAAACTACTACCTTTGGAGATTTTGCTCCAAAAGAACAACCAATAGTGTTTACTTTCATAAAACACCTCACTATAAGACCATTAACAACATACATAATATATCATGTTTTTTTATTTTTGTATTGCTTTGTTAAGCTATTGTTACACTTAAAATACTTATATCTACTGATTTTTAAGGGTATTTTTAACACTTGTAAAATTTGAAGATATAAAAGGTTGTTTTTCTTTTTTGTGGTAAAATACTTTTATACAATCAATGACAATGTTTACACAGAAAAGGAGATATTGATTATGTCAACAAAAGAATTTTTTACAAATTCAGAAGAATTAAAATCTTTAATGTCTGCTGCTCGTGCTACTATTACAGCACCATTTTTCGGCAACAACGTTGAAGAAGTAAAATCTGTAGCTGAGGCTTACAAATTAGCTAAAGATTCATTAGGTACTATTGAGTTAACAGGTATGCCTGTTTACAAGCCTGAAAAATTAGGTTTACCTCAAGGTGCTAACCAATTATTATTCAATGATGGTACAGTAGTTGGTCGTTGTGCAGCTGCTAGAAAAATCGTTGGTGAACCAAACTGCGATTTAAAATATTTATTACCAATCATTAGAGAAGCTATCTATTCTACAAGAAACAAACTTATGTATAAAACTGAAACTGTAGTTGGTCTTGAAGAAGATTTTATGATTAAAGCTCACTTGATGATACCTGAAGGATTTGAAAATATTATGTATTCTTGGATGTTAAACTTCCAATACATCAACGAAACTTATGCTAATATGTACTCTGATTCAAGAGAATTACCAGAAGGCGATATTTTCGTATTCTCTGATCCAGATTGGTCTCACCCTGACTTCCCATACGGTCTAACATTCTTTGACCCAGAACACAACTGTGCTGCTATCTTAGGTATGAGATACTTTGGTGAACACAAAAAAGGTACATTAACTTTGGCTTGGGGTGCTGCTGCTCGTAACGGTTATGCTTCTTGCCACGGTGGTATGAAACGTTACAACCTTGAAAATGACAAATCATTCCAAGTAGCTGTATTCGGTTTATCTGGTTCTGGTAAATCAACTATTACTCACGCTAAACACGGTGGTAAATATGATATTACAGTTCTTCACGATGATGCTTTCATTATCAATGTTGAAGATAAATACACTATCGCT
>JAMPEO010000157.1 GCA_023665105.1 Candidatus Gastranaerophilales bacterium
CTTCTATTCGCAATTTAAAAACAAGGATTCTTTAATTGATTTAACCGTTTTTAAAGATAGAAATTTTACATCGGGTGTAATTGTTCAATTTGTTGCTCAGGCGATTTTGTACTCATCGTTAGCTATTGTACCTCAATTTTTGCAAAATATGCTCGGATATACGGCATATTTAAGCGGAACAACCATTGCGACAAGAGGAATGGGAAGTGTCATTGCCTTAATTACAACTGCAAAATTATCCAATAAAGTTGATAACAGAATTTTTGTTGCGGTTGGTTTAATATTAATCGGAATTTCAGGTTTGATGTTCGGGAATTTCAATTTTCAAATAAACCCATCAGTATTTTTAATTCCTAATGTAATTTTGGGTGTTGGTGTTGGTTGGGCATTGGTTCCGATTATGACTTTAACCGTTGCAACATTGAAAAAGGAGCAAATGACAAACGCAAGTGCTATTCAAAATTTGCTTAAAAATGTTGCAGGGGCAATTGGAACATCTTTAGTTTCCACTCTTGTAACACGATTTTCACAAGTTCATCAATTTATGCTTGTGCATAATTTATCAGACTTAAATCCTGTATATAATCTAAAACTCCAACAAATGGCAGCAAATTTTTCACATCTGCCAGATGCGGTTGCAAAGCAAATGGCTCAAAGGCTGATTTACAAAGAACTTCTACAACAAGCAACAATGTTTGGGTATATTGATGCTTTTAGATTTTTTGGGATTTTAGCATTTTTTATGGTACCTTTATTACTTCTGATTAAAGTAAAAAAAGAAAGTATATAAAAACACATGAAGTGATATTTTATCTCCTATATTCATAGCAGATATTTACATTGTTGATTCTTCATCAGTTGCTTCAAGTTTAAAAATTACAGGTCGTAAACCATCATTACAACTACAAATTGCAACACCAGGCGTTTTTATCCAATCTTTGTAATAAAAAAGCTCATTCGCACCATGCGATAGTGCAAATACATATTGATAAATTGCTTTCCAAGCCTCATCACAAAACCCTTCAGGTTTTGCCCAGTCTGCATAAAAAACCTGTCCTTCTTCAAGCAAAGGACAAGTTGAAATATTTTCTACACCATATTCTTTGGCTAAATCTTCTTGAAATGTTTTTCTTAAAACTGTGATTTTAACTTTTTTCATGTCTATATTTTAACATAAAATATAAAATTATTACCTGAACTTGGCAAAGGTTTTAGTTTTTCCGCACGTAAATTTAAAATTCTTACAGAAACAGAACATTTTTATGCAGATTGAATTTTCTATACATCTGTTCCAAATTCATTCAACCAAAATTTCAAAAAGTACAATCTTTAGTGAATAATATCAATTTGTAACTATTACATTATTTTTATTCTTCTGTAGGAGGCACATTATACTATAAATCCCATCATCAGTTTGGCAGGTATCATAAAAGTTCCTTTCATATTCATTGATTAAATCATTCTCTAGTATAATTTTTTTATCCATTCTGTTTACCATTTCTAAAATTTTTTCTGCTGCTTTCTTGAATAAATTTTTACCAATACCACGTAAAACTATATGAATATAACCCAATTCACGTTTATACAAATGTGCTAAAAGATTTTCATCATTAATTTTGTTTTCATCCAAAAATTGATGAACTTCATCACTTCTATCAAACGGGTAAGAAATATTCACTATATTACTGGATGATGTTGGGTTTGTAAGACGATAGTAATAATATGCATTATCCGTATAAAAAATTCTTTCTGCCAAACACAAAGTTTGAACTTGAAACGGATTATCAACCCAGCCTCCACCTTTTGCTTCTACAAATCTTATATTATGTTTATTCAAAAATTCTCTACTATACAGACAAGACCAGATACTCGGATGAAAATACAATAATTGTGAACAGTCTTTTATATCAAACACCTCATTTTCAGGCATATTATACTGACTGCTCCAGTTGATTTTATTTAAAGAAAAATCACCATCCAACAAATCTGTATACTCATAATATGCTGATTTTACAATATCAGTATTATATTTTATTGATAAGTTATACAAATCCTCAAACATATTTGTATCAATATAATCATCCGATTCCACTATACTTATAAATTCACCACTTGCAATCTCTAATCCTTTATTACAAGCACTTCCATATCCGCCGTTTTCTTTGTTTATAAGCTTAATTCTATCATCTTTTTTAGCATACTTTTCTAAAATTTCACCGGAAGAATCTGTAGAACCGTCATTCACACATATAATCTCAATATCCGCTAAAGTCTGATTGATTACACTGTCTAAACATTGTTCCAGATAATTTTCAACATTACAAACCGGAATTATTGCTGATATTCTGTAAGTCATATAAATCTCTCCTTTGATAAAAATAGAACTCTTTATATAGCTTTATTCACGTAATTGATTTTGTAATCACCCGAGTAACTTAATATAAATTTTAAGTATATAAATCTAAGATTTTTTGTTAACAAAAAATCCTGCAGTAAGTCCAACTACACCCAGCACACCGCTACCATGCACTATCAATATTGCAACTACTTTTATAGGGGTACACCTCAAGTATGCCCAACCGACGTTTGATAATCTTTCAACCAAACTGCTAAAAAACGCTAAATCCGAAAACCCTTGCTATAACTACAAAAAATGGTGCCGCAACTCGGAATTGAACCAAGGACACAGGGATTTTCAGTCCCTTGCTCTACCAACTGAGCTATTGCGGCACACATTATTTAGTTTTCATAGAGCCTAAACTCCATAAGCTTATTCTACAATATCAAGATTTATAGTCAAGAGCTTGTATAATATCTAATATCTTATACAGGTGCTAAGAATAAAGTAACATTACGACCTTCAAGCTGCGGTTTTTTCTCAACAGCAATCGTATCACCAACTAAATCTTCCATGAATTTATTTGCTAAATCAAATGCAAGATTTGAGTGCTGCATCTCACGCCCTCTTAGCATGACAACAATTTTAACTTTATTACCCTGTGATATGAATTTATTGATATTCTTTATACGAACTTGATAATCATGCGTATCAATCTTATATCTTACTTTTACTTCTTTAACATCAACTGTATGTTGTTTTTTCTTAGCTTCTTTTGCTTTCTTTTCAAGCTCATATTTATATTTTCCGTAATTAAGAATTTTTGCAACAGGAGGTTCCTGATTTTGGCTGACAACTACTAAATCAAGGTCAGCTTCTTCTGCCATAGCTAATGCTTTTGATGTCGCTACAACACCATGATTTTCGCCTTTCTCATCTATCAATCTGACTTCTGCAGAGCGTATTCTTTCATTCATTATAACTTTATCTTTATTATCACGGCCTCTATTACCGAATTTTTTATCATCTGGTGCTATGGTATTATCTCCTTATATTCTGTCTCTTAACCTAATTATATTAACATATTTATAAAAATTTTCAATCATATAAACCCTTTATTTTAAAACATTTCAACTATTTAGAGGAGAAAATTATAAAATATCAAAACGGAGAGAATAAAATTCTCTCCGCATTTCATGCACTGCCGCAAACGAGTATCAAAAGATTACGGCATTTCTCCTATAATTCACTATTATCAACTTTCACTACTATCTTGTATCCATTTGTATGATAAAAGACTGCGTGCACTATCACTATCATCCGTTTCTTTACCATAGAACAATGATGTATTATTAATCATTTTATGAGAATCTTTTATCTTTTGATTTTCCAATTTGGACTGCAAAATGTATCCTTGAACTTCTGCACTACTCACATAACCATCATGATTTGTATCAATATCATTGAAATGGTCAATAATCGTTGCTTGAGTATTTGCAGAAACTCCACTCATTCCACCAAGAGAGGTAACTTGGTCACGAGTTAAACCACGTGTAGCCATTTGACTCATTAGTTTTTCAACTTCACCAGCAGATAAAATGCCATCATTATCTTTGTCTAATGTTCCAAAATTTTGTGATAAATATGAGGCAAATGTTGTTCCATAAGTACTTGTTAACAATGATGTATTAGACATTGCTTGTGATAAATTTTTCTGTGTCAATCCATCTGAATACATATTAGATAGCACTGCATAAGAATTTGAAATGCCTGCATTCACGCCTGCAAACAGCGATGACGCACTAAACGTTGTCATGGGGTAATCTCCTGTATATTTTCTCTACCTACACCATCATTTTAATGATTTTTTTTATAATATCAACCATCCATTTAGATTATTTTTATATCTAAAATTGAAAAAACATCTTGCAGCCCCTTATAATAATTTCCTGAATATAACAAACTAAATTGTTCAAAAGCTCGTGGAGCAAGAAGTTTAACATTTTCAATATCCAAATAAATACCTTCTATAAACCTTGCAAACAATTCGCATGGTTCAGCATAATATTTGTTTAATTTTGTTATACGACGTGAAATTTTTGCACGTTTTCGTTGGTGAGAACGTAACTTCAAATAATCTACAAATTCGTCAGGAATATTAGGAAAATCTTTTCTTACATTGGCAATCGAATAAAGTCTGTGTGAAAACCAAGATTGCAATTTCACTCTATCATATTTTTCCAAATAACTCACATTAGACCATTTAGCATAACGTTTAAACGGCTTAAATTCTTCACTGGATTTAAAATCAGGATAT
>JAMPEO010000158.1 GCA_023665105.1 Candidatus Gastranaerophilales bacterium
GTCTTTTTTAATATGGGCCGCAGTGGACTCGAACCACCGACCTCACCCTTATCAGTGCCAATCCAAAGATTGACAGACTCTCACTTTTCTTTACTATTCTTGCGTTTGAACCACTTGTGCAAGATTAGCAAAACTACATAAAATTACATAAAACTTCAATGTACTCCATAAATATTACATAAAATTTTTAACAATGCAATGTTTACATGTAGTATGTCAACTGTATGTCAAGCAAATAAAAACCTTTAGTCTATAAGCGTGCCTTTTGTTTAGCAATGGGTGATAATTAAAATATACAAAAGGATAAATAATATGTATCAAAGAATTGAATTTGAAAACAAAAAACTGAAAAAAGAATTTAGCAAGATTGCTAGAGATATTGCCGAAATTGAAACATTGGAACAGCGTTGGTCTGATTCATTAGATTTTCATGAGTTATCAGTTTGGACAATTGAACAGTTAATGTATTTATCATATTTATTAGGTAAAGAAGATTGTAAGTAGTTGTTTATGCTAAAATATTAAACATGAGCAATATCGCAATCAAACCTTTTAAATTAAAACGCAAAGACGGACAATCTGTTGATGTCGAGTTTTACAGTAATACAAACATTGATACCGTTGAGATTTTAGATATTAAAAAACTAAAATTTGAGGGTACAGCAGTTAAAAACATCAAAAAATCAGATATTCATAACGCTGTTTTGAAAGGTGAAAACAAGTTATATCTGCAAAACAAGCATTCAAAGATTGTTGCAGGGTTATCAAAGAAACATTTAAGTAAAATTATTTCTACCGTTTTTACAAAAGATACCGAGGGAAAATACAGTTATCTAAAAAAAGAAATTGTTTCAAATGTTGATTTAATTTTTTATGCTGCAATTCCAATACTTAAACATGCTGAATTAAAGAAACAAGCCTTGTATCACAATCAAATTATACACCGTTTTGCATTACCTTTAAAAATTGGTGGTTTGGTGTTTTTTGCTATGATTACAGTAAAAGAACGGCTTGATTGCCAAGAGATGAAAATTGATGAATTTTCAATTTATGACCTATATTCAGAAACAGTAGAAAATAAAAAATCATCTGATAGTCCCTCTACGGTTTCCAAAAGAACCTTCCGTAGCCATTATCAGATGACTAATTATAGTATTTACGATTTATACGATTTTGTCAAGTGTAGTATAACAAAATTGTAATAACACTTAATAAGACAGCCATTCGATAGTTCCTCCACGGTTTCTGTAAGAATAAATCTTATGACCACCCGTAGCCAATACCGAATGACTATTTGTATTTTAGATTACTTATAACAAAAAATCAACTGCGTAGACCGCATTGTATGGCGATTTAACAGCAATAAAACAGCAGGTGCAATATAATTGTTGCCCTGCTGTAAATTTTGTTTATTTGTTTGCTACAACTTGTTTAATTGTTCTTTAGAAATCTGTGCAAATTCGCAACTGATGTATTGTACTGCCTTGCGATGATTGTTTTTGGAACTTGCAACTCAACCAGTTTCATTATTTCTTCGTAGTATTTGTCTAATTTTGATTTTCCTCTGCCAGTTGGACGTCCTAACTTTGCTCCATTTGCTTTTTTCGCATGGAGAGCTTCGATTGTCCTCAAACTAATCAAATCACGCTCTATCTGTGCTACAAGTGCAAAGACTGTTGTTGTAACGGTTGATGTAATGCTTTTGTCATTACTACAAAAATTCTCTTTGATAGAGTAAAGTATAATGCCTTTTTGTTTTGTAATGTCTATAACCTCAAAAATTTGAGTGATTGAGCGTGCAATTCTTGAAAGTTCAGGAACAATTAAAACATCATCTTTCTGCATTTTTTCTAACAATGTACCTAATTGTCTGTTTTTGAAATTTGATTTGCCGCTTATTTGCTCCTCAACAAAT
The DNA here is from genome assembly GCA_023665105.1 of Candidatus Gastranaerophilales bacterium. Lineage (GTDB taxonomy): Bacteria > Cyanobacteriota > Vampirovibrionia > Gastranaerophilales > Gastranaerophilaceae > UBA2883. The sequence continues at coordinate 1,916 of JAMPEO010000158.1, forward strand.
TCTATACTGCCTAACTTTTTGTCATTTGCAAATTTCAGAACTTCAAGTTTGTTTTTGTCTGTGTTCTGTTCGAGTGTACTTACTCTTAAATATGCGTATGTTGCCATTAGATTGCCTGCCTTTCTGTTCTTTTCGTTAATATTGCTCCTGCCATAAACCATTCAATAACTTTTGCTCTGATAAAAATCGGTTTCCTGCCTAGTTTTCTGTACAAGTCCGCAGGTAATTGTTTGTATGATAGCCATGAGTAAATTGTTCCGACTTTTACATTAAACAATTCTGCCATTTCTGTTGCTGTAATAAATATTGGTTGTGAATTATCCATGTTGACCTCCTATTCTGCTATCCATGTTTCGTAATCATCAATAAATTGTTTCGCAACGGCTCTTTGTTCTTCTGCTGAAAAGTTGTTACAGTTGTCAACTTCCCAATACAAAGACTTGCCGTTAAAAATTTGTAGTGTTCCGTCTTTGAGTAATGTCCAGTTCCAATTCATTTTTTACCTCATTTCTGCTCGAAAGCATTGCCGTATCGTAAAAACCTATGTTTTATATTTTTATTGTCATACCCCTTTGCGTAAAATTCACCCGTTTTCACGAGATTGATGAAGAAAGTTTAAACGGTCGTTTTTAAGATATGGAAAGGAATTGAGGGCAACTGTTTAGATTAAAATAAAGGAGTTATAAAAATGACAGTTGATGAAATAAACAACAAACTTGAACAGCTAGAAAATGACCATGCAAGAAAAATCAACAATCTACAAAAAGCAATCTGCAAAGAAAATGAACACTATCAACGAAGTAAAGAATTTTTGAGCAGACAAAAAGAACAAGCACAAAAAAGACAACAAAACGAGCATTACAACAGATTATTAAAACTTATCGAAAAAGCGTTAGATGATATAAATAGCATTGAATAAATTATTTTTTCATTATGACGTTATAATCAAATGTAAATTGTATGTCTATGCTTTGCCCATTATAGTTAACTGGCAATGGTCTGAATGGTGCAGCGTATTTAACTGCTTGCATTGCGGCATTATCAACATTTACATCGCCCGATGATTTAAATATTTCTTGAGAAAGTAATTTTCCGGTTCTTGCAATTTTAAATAAAACTACAACTTGCTTTGATTCTGCTCCTTTGGGTGGGTTCCAGTATCGCTTAATTACTCTTTGTATTTCTCTCATGTAGGTATCAAAATCTGGGATATTATTCATAGTATCTATAATTGCATTACCGTTAAATCCTGTTATTTTTAAGACTTTAATATTTTGTTTTTTAAAATCGATACTTAAATCAACATCTATACTATTTCCATTAAAATTACATGGTAGTGTTTGTATTAACCTTTGAGATTCGGCAGTACTTGTTGCATATGTTGCAAGGTCATCAAAATGCTTATTTCCCGAAGATTTAATTAGTTTGTTATTTATTACTCTTCCATTTTTCAATATTCTAAAATTTACTATAGCCTGCAAATTTTCATTTGAACTCATATAAAATTTTGGGTTCCAAGTTCTTCTAATGGTTGTTTCTAAATTTTGTTTATAAGATACAAAATTTATATCTCCAACTTTTATATCACCGTTGTAGCCAGTTCTTTCCATTGCCACTTTGTTAGCATTATAAATCATAGACGAAGGTGTTATTTCTTTAAAATTTTGAGCAGTTTGTTTCATACGTGGCGGATATGGATTAGAAATGTGGTCTGTCATAATTCTTCCATATTCTATTGATGTATAACTTTTAACAACTCCTGCTTTATTGCCTTTGCTTTGTATTATAGCAACCATTAAACCTTTTGTAGAATCGCTGTATTCCACAGCGTAATACAAACTATTGTTATGCTCGTTAATGCTTTCAATATCTAATCTAATATTATTCGCTGTTTGTAACTCTGCATATTCTCCAAGTGGTGTCATATGTCCAGTTGGCTGAACTTTTACATGTTGACCACCTTTTGGTACTAATACCCATTGTTGCGGATAAAAAGCAAAAGTTGATTGTGAAGAAAAAAATAACAATGCTGTTGCTAGAAATATTTTAGAATAACGCATTTTCAGCCTCTTTATTGTATTTTGTATTTTTCTTGTTATTTTCTGCGTCAATAACTTCTTGTGGCTTTTTCATAATTGGATATTTTTGTTTTGTTGGTGTTACATAGTCATTATCACGCTGTACACATATTGAAAAGGCTTGGCTATCAGGATATGCTCTACGCATACTATCAACAGAGCTACCTTTTGGTCTAAATTTTCTAATATACACATATAGTGCATCGTTATATTGAACTTCGGGAAACTTTTCTCTATTGGAAAGAATATTAAAACCAAAGTTATAATAATGTTGTTCGTCTATAAAATTATTAAAATCTTTATCAGGAAACTCAATATTTCTGAAATATTCTAAATAACTTTTGCTATTGTTTCTTGTTACTTCTATAAAGTCTCTATAATAATTCCTAAAAGCGTTTGTATCATACATGTGGTTTGCCAGTACAAGTAATTCATCAGGTGTAGGCATATATTTTGTACCACCACAAACATAAGCGGTACTTGCAAAGACATCATCTGACTCTCTACAAACTTTGATACCGTATTTTTTTTGTATTGCTTTGCAATCTGTATAACTCATTCCATGAGCATAGAAAGGGTGTCCGAAACAAATACCTTTGACCTTAAACAAACATTTTCTCGGATTAAAATCAATTGG
>JAMPEO010000159.1 GCA_023665105.1 Candidatus Gastranaerophilales bacterium
TAAAAAAGAGCCGCATTACTAAAGAAAAATATTTCTCTAATCTTGAAACACATCCTTTATGGCAGGGGAAAATGGATGAACTTGAAGAAGAACTTCAAGAACGCAAAGAAAAAAATAAACCGTTAAAAACTTTTATGTCAAAGTATGAAACTCATAAGAAAAAGATGGGAAAAGCCCGTGAAGCTTGGGAAATTTATGAAATATATGATAGAAAACTTAAGCAAAAGAATTTCATTGATTTTAACGATATGATAAATATGGTGTTAGAAGTTTTTGATGGGAATGAAGAACTTTTGGCACGTGTTTCTAAAAAGTATAAATATTTTCTTGTTGATGAGTATCAAGATACTAATTATGCACAGAACAGTATAGTTTTTAAACTGGCTCAAGGTGCAGGAAATGATAATATATTTGTTGTTGGTGATGATGACCAAATTATTTATGAATTTCAAGGTGCCAAAACAGATACATTGGCAAAATTTTTGAAAAAGTTTTCTCATACAAAGGTTATTTGTCTTGACGAAAATAATCGTTCTACTCAAACAATACTGGATTTTAGTTATAAGGTCATATCCCAAGATAAAACAAGGCTTGAATTTAATCCTGAGTTTCAACAATATAATATAAAGAAAACACTTGTTGCTAAAAATGAGAAAGTAACTGTTAATGACAGGGCAATAAATATGCATGCGTTTTCTGAAAGTTCTCAGGAAATGAATTATATTGTTGATGAAATTGAGCAGCTAATCAATTCTTCATCAGCTCCTAAAAATAAAGATGGTGAAGTTGATTTGTCTCAGATTGCCATTTTAACAAGAGAAAATTCAGAACTCGAAAAGTATGCAGAGTTATTAAAATCAAAAAATATTCGTTACCAAATCAAGATTACAAACAGTATTTTTGATATGAAGCCATCAATACTTGTATATTTTTATTTAAAGGCTTTGTATAATCATTCATATTATTCTGAAAAATTATTCGGTTTGCTTGGTGCTGAACCTTTTAATTTTGATGCAGAAGATTATATGCATTTGTTAAAACAAAATAGATTGAATCATAAAGATTTTGTTGAGAATATTAGAGAAAATCTTGATTATGAATGGAAAAATAAAGATAAGGTTTTAGGATTTATACAAACCTACGATAAATTAAAGCTATTACAATCATCTGAGAATTTAAAAAATCTTGTAGTTGCAGTTTGTAATGATACAGGAATACTTAAGCATTATGTGGAGTCTGATGTTAATAGGGTAGATAATGTGCTTGCTATAAAACGTATTATAGATGAGGCAGGTGCATTTTTAAGATTGAATAGAGGTGCCGGACTTGGTGCGTTTATAGAACATTTGGATATGGCTTGTCAGTTGAATATTCCGATTACTATAGATAAAGATGATTACACTCAAAATGCAATACAATTAGTGACTCTTCATGGCAGTAAGGGAAGACAGTTTGACTATGTTTATATGCCAAATCTTATTGCAAGTAAATGGGAAAAGAAACGTACAAGAAATGATATGTCACTTCCGATAATTGATGAAGAAAAGTTTATTGATGATGAAGATGCCTTGATGTCTGAACAGTTACGATTGTTATTTGTTGGTATTACACGTGCAAAATATAATTTAACTATATCTTATTCAAATGTGAATAACGGTAAAACGGAGGAGTTTACTTCACATCTTTGCGAAATTATTAAAGATAAAGATATGTTTAATTTTAAAACTCATGAACTAAGCAAAGAAGATTATTCTCTTGAAATTGTAAAATCGTTCACTCAAAAACATTACGATTATACAGGGGCATTTAAAGATGAGATAGAAACAAGAACAAAAAGCATCGTACTTAGTCCGAGTACTTTGAATTGTTATCTTGGGTGTCCACGAAACTTTTTCTATACTTATGTTCTTAAAATTCCTGTATTTGAGAGTGATTGGGACAATGCTAATTATGGTAGTGCAGTTCACAAAACTCTTGAAAATGCAGCTATTGCATTAAAGACGAGCGGCAAATATCCATCTTTGGAAGAGTTTATTGATGATTTTAATAGTAATTTGTCTAAAGAAGAGTTTGAAACAGAAGTTATAAGAGAAACTTATAAAACTCGTGGCGAAAAATCATTAAGAAATTTTTATTCTCATTTTACGGAAACAAGTATTGATAGATTAGATAAGATTGAGTATTCTTTGGAGGCTGTTCCGTTTGATAATACGTTTATTAAAGGAAAGATCGACAGGGTTGAAAAAACTTCGCAAGGTACTTATGCATTGTTTGATTACAAAACAGGTGGTTCAAAAACAAAAACTAAAATAGCTGATGGTAAAGAATATGAACATTATTTGAATCAGTTAAGATTTTATAAATATGCGTTTGAAAAGTTCCATGCAGGTGCAGAAGTTACTATGTGTGGTTTGATTTTCCCGGAAGATTTTGAACATAATTTTTATATTCAATTAACGGATGAAGACAATCAGATTATAGAAGACAAGATAAAAGAAACTTATAAGAATATCAATAATCTGAATTTTGAACCGGTTGAACAAAACGATAAAAACTGTCAATATTGTAATTATCGACAATTATGTAAATTGAATTTATTTTAATAATATTTGGAGGAATAATGAAAGGTTTAATTCAGCGAGTAAAACGAGCATCAGTTACTATTGATGGGAAACTGCATTCTGAAATCAGGCATGGTATCCTTGTACTGTTAGGTGTTGAAAAAGGTGATAATGAACAAAATGCTGATAAACTGGCTGATAAACTCTTGAAACTCCGTATATTTGAAGATAAAAATGGTAAGATGAATAAATCTGTCAAGGATGTAGATGGTGAAATCCTTGTCGTTTCTCAGTTTACGCTTGCCGGTGATTGTAAAAAAGGTACTCGTCCAAGTTTTGATAAAGCCGAACATCCTCAACGTGCAAATGAGCTGTATGAGTATTTTACCGGTGTAATACGTCAAAATGGTATCAATGCTCTAACCGGTGTTTTTGGTGCAATGATGGATGTTGAACTCATCAATGATGGACCTGTAACTTTTATGCTGGAGTTTTAAGTAATTACTTTGTTTACAACAGGTGCAATTTGTTTTAAGTCATTATATAAAGCATTGTATTCATCAGGATATAATGATTGAGCACCGTCACAGATAGCGTTATCTGCGTCGTAATGAACTTCTATAAGCAAGCCGTCACATCCTGCAGCAACACTTGCTCTTGCCATTGGAGCAACTTTATCTCTTAATCCTGTTCCGTGACTTGGGTCTGTAATAATAGGCAAGTGACTTAATTTTTTTATTACAGGTATTGCTGATAAATCAAGGGTGTTTCTTGTGTATTTTTCAAATGTTCTTATTCCTCGTTCACATAAGATTACGTTTGGATTACCGCTTGATACAATGTATTCTGCGGATAGTAATAGTTCTTCAAATGTAGCTGATAATCCACGCTTTAGGATGATAGGTTTTGAAACTTTACCCATATCTTTAAGCAGATTATAGTTTTGCATATTTCTTGCACCGATTTGGAAAATATCAACATATTTTTCAAACATTTCTATTTGAGAGTTTTCCATTATTTCGGAAGTTACAGCCATACCGTGATTATCTGCAACACTTCTGATAATCTTTAAGCCTTCTTCTCCCAAACCTTGAAATGCGTATGGAGAAGTTCTTGGCTTGAAAGCCCCGCCACGTAATATTTTAACGTTAGATTTTTTTAGAGCTTCTGCTGTTTTGTCCATTTGCTCATAGCTTTCGACGGTACATGGTCCTGCTATTAAACCTACATGACCGCCGCCGAATTTTATTCCGTTAACATCAATTATTGTGTCTTCTTCTTTAAAAAGTCTGCTTGTCAACTTATAACCGGAAGAGATTTTGATAACTTCTTGAACGCCTTCTAAAAGTTCAATATTTCTCGGGTCTATAGTTTTTGAACCAACCGCACCAATGATTGTGTGTAATTCACCTTTTGATAAATGAATATCAAAACCTTTAGACTTTACGAAATCAACAACCTTATTGATTGAATCTTCGCTTGCGTGTTCTCTCATGATGATTAACATATATTCACTTCCAATCTTTATTTAAGTATTTCTTACAAGAAAGTGTAACGTAAATATAAACAATTTACAAATATAAAAGAGTATTGTATAATCGGTATAGCAAGAGAAAACCCTATAAGGAGATGAGAGATGAAAGAAGAATTTACAACAAGTGCAAGACGTTGGTATGATAAAGACCCTGTTCTATCATCTGCCATGAAAACTCTTGAAGAATCTAATGATGATACGCAAATTAAAATTGCTCTTAATTTGATTAAAATTATCACAGAGCATAATATTGAAGATTCTAAGTATGAGGAAGTTACAGATATTATCAATGCCACAGAAATTGATTTAGCTACTCAAAAAAGAAATCGTTGGTATGATTTGGATGAAACATTAAGAACTGCAATAAGCATGTTACAGAATTGTCCGGAAGAAACTAGAAAAGCTATTGCTGTAGAAATGGCTAAGATGGTAGTTGAAGAAATCAAAAAGAGCGAAGAAGAAGAGGAAGAAGAAGAACCCGATAAGAAAATTGACGAAGAATA
>JAMPEO010000015.1 GCA_023665105.1 Candidatus Gastranaerophilales bacterium
ATGCACGTTTGTAATCAGCAAATCTTCTTGCCCAAGTGATAGTTAATACATCAGGATTGAATCTTTTACCTGCAACGTTAGCGATATATTTGAATAATTCTTCTTTCATCTCACGTTTTGTAGCAAGTAATTTTTCAGAAGAATCATCGCCAGAAATTCTCTTATCTTGCCAATAATGTAAGTTAACAGCGTTAGTGATAGCTCTGATAGGACATCTGCCATCAACCCATTCCCACATTTTGTTAGCAACTAAACCGTGAAGTTGAGAAACTGCGTTTGCAATTCTAGACATTCTCAATGCAGCAACTGTAAGTGAGAAGTTTTCACCACCCAATTCAATAGCACGTTCTCTAGAACAACCGGCAAAGAAACCACCTTGCAATAAAGTGTCAACCCAGTGAACTTCGTTACCAGCAGCAACAGGAGTGTGAGTTGTAAATACAGTTCTTCTCTTAACTTCGTTAATATCACCATTATATTGTCTTAATAATTCAAATGCAGCAGGAAGAGCATGACCTTCATTCATGTGAACAACTTCAAAGTTATAACCAACTTGTTGAAGAACTCTAACACCAGCAACACCAAGAACGGTTTCTTGAGCGATTCTGATTCTTTCATCTCCATCATATAATCTGTGAGAGATTTTTCTAGCCCATTCGCTATTACCTTCAATATCTGTAGTTAACAAATAAACAGGGCAAGCACCGAATAATTCAGGTTCAACTCTATAAGCTTTAACTTTAACTTTTTCACCAAAAGTTTCAACTTCAACAGTAACATCAATATCAGTTAAGAAATCATAATATTTTCTAATATAAGCTACTTCAACGTTTCCTGAATGATCGATTCTTTGGTCATAATAACCGTATGACCACAACATAGTAACACCAACCATAGGCATTTGAAGATATCCTGCTGATAACATGTGTGAACCCGCTAAGAATCCTAAACCGCCTGAATAAGTGTTTAAAGATTGATCTAATGCAATTTCCATTGAGAAATATGCTACATTTGGTAATGACATAATTTAAAATCCTTTACTTTCATATAATACTTTTGAACTATTTTATACATAGTCGTACTTAAGAATATACCAATAACATATCATAAATTCAATCTTTTTTACAAAAAAATATGCCCAAAACTAGCTTAAACAACTTAAATTCAGTTATATTAGGACTCTTCAATAGTGAAGAATTATTAAGTAGAACTAATTCTAAAGAACTAATTCATCAGTTTTAAGTGTTTAAAGAATATTTTTCACAACTATCCCATATTTTCGCCGATAGTATCAACAGCTTCTACTCTAATATCAGTAATCAATTCAGAATAAGAAATAACTACGATTGTAGGAATATGACGTTCTAATAATTGGAAAAGCGGCAATCTTATTCTAGGAGAGCACAAAATAACAGGCTGTTTACCGATATTTTGATGGGCACGCATCAATGTCATAGCTGTAGACTCAATCAAGTCTTGTACTTGCATAGGATTTAACAAGAACATTGTACCAAGCTCTGTTCTTTGGCAACTGTCATCAAGAACTTTTTCCCATTCAGGAGATAGTGTGAGAGCGTATAATATATTATCTTCTTGAACGTTAGTAAGACAGATTTGTCTGCCAAGTGCAGCACGCAGACGTTCAGACAATATATCAGGTTCTTTGGAGAATCTCGCATAATCACAAAGCCGTTCGAACACAAATATAATATCTTTGATAGAAACTTTTTCTCGGATAAGGTTAACAAATATTTTTCTAAGGTCACTTGTTGAAATAATTGCAGGCACAAGGTCATTAACAAGAGTAGGGTCTTGAGAACGTACAAGTTCCATAAGTTTAAGCACGTCAGTTTTTGTCATAACCTCATCTACGTGTTTACGTACACATTCTTGCAAGTGCGTAACAAGAACGTCTGTTGCATCAACAGCAGTAACAGATTTTGTTTCCTGTGCATCTTCAGCACTAACCCAATATGCCTGTGTCTGATAAGTAGGGTCAACAGCAATAATCGCATCATCCGGAACATTCTTTCTGACAGCATCCCACTGATCTGCAATAACCATATATTTACCAGGATAAACATAACCTGTTGCAACAGTGTTACCACGAATAGAAATCATGTATTCATTTGATTCAAGAGCTGATGAATCCATAATACGTATATTTGGCAAGATATAACCTAATTCATCCGTTACACGTTGACGCAATGCAGCAATTTTTGCAAGTAATTGACCTTCTTGATCAGGGTCAGCAATAACAAGCAGACCGGCACCAACCTGCAAACTCAAAACGTCAACACCAAGACGCTCGTACATCTTGTTAGGGTTAACAAGGTCTTGCATATTTTGACGAACATTTTCAAGTTGTCCTAATTGTGATTGAACGTCAGCATTAATCAATACAGAGAAGCCTGCAACAAGTAAGCCGACAGAGAACAATAAGAATGGGAAGAATGGTAATCCCGTAATTGGACAAGTTATTGTAATTAAGAATAGAAATGCAGATGCAAAGAACAATGAATATGGTTTGCTCATAACCTGAGATGTCAAGTCTGAACCAAGTGAAGAAGCACTTGCAGAAGCACGAGTCATCACAATACCGGCAGCGATTGACATCAAAAGAGATGGAACCTGTGCACACAAACCATCACCAATTGTCAAAATAGTATATTTACTAACTGCATCAGCAGGAGGCATTTGATTCATCAAACAACCAATAACCAAACCACCGACAATATTGATTATAGTAATGATGATACCAGCCATAGTATCACCTTTTACGAACTTCATCGCACCATCCATAGAACCGAACAAACTTGATTCTCTTTGTAAGTCTTCACGTTTTTTAACAGCTTCTTCTGGAGAAATCAAACCGGCATTGAAATCGGCGTCAATAGTCATCTGTTTACCGGGCATCGCATCCAATGCGAAACGTGCAGATACTTCGGCAATACGCTCAGCACCCTTTGTGATAACCATAAACTGTACAACGGTAATAATCAGGAAGATTACACCACCTACAACCATGTTACCACCTGTTACAAAGTTTCCGAATGCATCAATAACTTCACCGGCTTCACCTTTTGACAAAATAAGACGTGTTGAAGCAATAGATAGCACCAAACGAAACATTGTGCCCAAAAGAATAATCGTCGGAAATGCTGCCAATTCCAAAGGTTTTTGGATATACAAAGATATCATCAGCAAAACAACACCAAGTGTAATATTTAGCGAAATGGAAAAGTTGATAACCCAAGTAGGCATCTCCATTAGCAAAATCAAAATAAGAATAATGACAAATATCGCAAGACAAATTTCACTTATTGGTTTATTATCTGCTGCCATTATTCAATACTCCTGAGTGCATTCTGAACAATTTCTAACTGTGCTTCAATACTTGCATCAACAACACCGTTATTTGTTTGTATAATACATCCGCCCTCAGTAATCGCTTCATCAGAAAGAACAGATAGTTTTGTCTCCATGCCAAGCAAACGAATTTGTTCCGGTAAAGTATCTTTAATATACTGAACCTGAACAGGGTTCACTCTCAAAACTATTTTAGGTTCGTTCTTTGACAAAGTTTTCATAACATCCATAACAGTATCTATAACAATTTGCGGATCTGTTTTTATTTCATGTTTAATAATTTTTTGAGCTATTTCCATAGCTAATTCAAGAACATTTGGTGCAATTTCGTTGAACACTCGTTCTTCTGCACCCATAAATGCACCAAGAACGTTTCTAAAATTTGCAACATCAGCTTGTGCCTGTTGCAATCCGGCATTAAAACCTTCTTGATAAGCACTTTGCTTAATCTGCTCAGCCTCTTCCTGAGCACGAGAAACTAAGTTACGATCATCAATACGGCGATAACCTCTTCTGCGATTGCCAGTTCTGCGTTCATTACGTTGAGTGAAATCTATCTTATCAATATCAAAAAGTCCGATTTCCTCGTTCTTTTTCTTTTCCTCTTCCGCTTTTCTGGCTTCTTCTTCAGCAATACGAGCAGCCTCTTGTGCCGCTTCCTCCGCCTTTATTTCTTCTTCTGTCTTTTTAGAAACTTTCTTCTTAATTATCATATTAGATATTATACACTATTTCAAAATATTATACACTTTCATTAAGATATGATAATTTTAGATATAAATATCTGATATATCAAACCATTTAAATTAATTTATTTAAAGCACTATCCGCAAACAATCTAATTATTGTTTTTAGTATTATCTTTAATATAGCTTACAAGAATTTCTGCAACTTTTAACGGAACAGGAGCATAATAGTCACCTTCATAAGCTTGAGAAATAAATCTCTTAACAAACGGACGTTCAGGTTTTACCATTTGTTCTATGTCTTCCATTTTAGTTTCGTTGAAAACTTTATCCATTTCACGAACCATATTATCTTGAGATAGTTTACGTTTTTTAGGCATTACAATTTTTAAATCTTCAAGACATTGTAAAGCAAAATTTATATCCACTTGTTCTTCAAGTCTAGGTGTGTTTACATAAGATAAAATTTCTTCTGCTATTTCCGGCGGGAACTTCGAAAGAACTTGATCGGCTCTTTCTTTATCTAAGAGTTTCAACACCATAGCGATTGATTTTATCTTAAGTAATCTACCCTCAGATGTAACAGCACCCATTTGTGGTTGAGGCTGTGGAGGTGGTGGCGGAACAGGTTGACCTTGTGCAGCCGCTTGTTGTTGTGCAGCAGCAGCTTGGGCAGCCCTTTCTCGTTCCTCTTGTTCTTGAACTTGTTGTGCCATAGCATCAATATTAGATTGACTTGCAGCTTGTTGTGAAATTTCAGAAGAGATAATCCCACGTTTTTCCAAATCCTCAATAGCTTCTTTATATGTTTTATCTACGTGATGTTCAATTAACTGTAAAGTTTTATCCTGAGGTATATTTTTTTGAATAGCTTGTTTTGCAATTTCAAAAATAGTGAATGCAATTTTTTGCATAACACCATCCCAATGTTCAGGCATAATCCCTGAATGGACAAGGTCAATGGATTTGTGGAATGACCATTCCGCAATAATCTGAGTGACAAACACTGCCTGATCAGCATTAAAATTCAATTTCGCATCGTTAGAAATTGCTTCACCTGCAAGCAATGTGAAATTTGTTAGGGTTTTTACAACATAATTCTTTTGCATCTCATTAAAATTCGGTGGAACTAGCTCACCTGCTTGAGATGACATCATTTGTGCAAATTCTTTATAATCAAACCCTTCTATTGGCACTTTTCTTTCCTTTTCTTCTTTTGTTTATTTTATCAATCTAGAAAGTTGAAATCAACTCACTTTATATATTTTAATACGAGAAATTTCAACTTTCCATTATTTTATATTTATTTTATTGTTCTATCCAACTCTTGATTTTTTCAGCTCCTTCAGCTTCATCAATCATTTCGAACTCTTCCTTAAGTACTGCTAATGCATCTTTCAATGGAGTTATGTCTACATTTCGTTGGGCAAGCAGACCTTTTTGTTGAATTTCTTCGATTAGATTTTGCTGCATTTGATCTTGTTGTACCATCAAGTCTGCCGCTCTTCTGCTTACATCTTGAAGTTGTCTTTCTTGTTGGATTGTTTTCTCTCTTAACAATTCCATTTCATCATCATGTTGTTCTCTCATTCTTGCTAAACGTTTCACAACGAATCTATGACCGATAATCAAACTTAAACCTACAAGAGCTACTGCTAACCACCAAGGGTTTCCTGTTTCTTCCGGTTTTGGTAATTTTTCCGGATTATCAGATGCAAGATATGGATCATTTGAATCATTAAATGCTATAGATACATTTTCAGGTGTTGCCTTAGGACTTGCTGCGTGTGCAACCAATTCTTTTAATTCTTCTATAGAAATATCCGGTGGTAACGCTGCTTTATCAAGTGTTACAGCGATAGAAATATCTTCTATAGTACCAGGTCCCATATATTCATTAGTTTGGATTTTAGAAACACCATATTGAGTTTCTTTAGCTGTTCTTGAATAGTTTCTGTTTTGTGAAGAATCTGCTCCACCGCCAGGTAAACCATTTGGAAGATATACACTGACTGCATTTGTATTCTTATTACTATCAGCTGTTTGATCACCCAAACCTTCATGGAATGTTTGTTCATTTATTGAAGTTTTTGAATTAGGATCATACCAAGTTGTAAACTTCTCAGTTGGTGCCTGTTTCAAGAATGTACTAACAGTTGCAGTATAATTACCTTTACCAACAAGTCTATCCAACTGAATATTAACTTTTTGCTGCATGTATTTATCTTGTTCACGCATTCTTTCTTCTTGTTCATCAGTCGGTGACATAATACTGTTATAAACATTACCGTTTGTATCAGTAATCGCAACATTTTCTGATGTTAAGCCTGAAACACTACCAATCAAAAGGTTAGTGATAGCTTTAACCTTGAACGCATCCAACTTTTCACCACTTGGCATATCAATCTGAACTGTTGCAGTAACAGGTTTTTGAGTTGATGAAAACATTGTTTGTTCAGGAATAGAAACAAATACTGATGCATTTTCAATCGGAGGGATTTTTCTGATTAAACGTGCAAGTTCACCATCAATAGCTCTTACCAAACGGATTTTCTTATCTTCTTTTGTAGAAGTAAAATCACCTTTGTCAAACATTTCAAGTCCGACATTCTGATCCATCAAACCACTTTTAACAATAGCTAAAAGTGCTCTGTCACGTTCTGATTTTGTGTACTTTGGTAAAAATAGTGTTGATTTTGTACCATCAAGTTTTCTTTCAACTGTGATACCTTCTCTAGCCAATAAAGCTTGAATTTCTATAGCTTTACCTAAATTATCTGTAGTCAATAAATCAAGAGGAACTTTGATTATTTTCTCTTTGACAACTTGACCGCCGCCCTTATTAGCATTGGCAGATGAAACCAGTGCGATTGTGATTAACAAAGCAAAGATTATTATCCCAACTGCTAATGCACCTATCAAGAAATTTTTATTATTTAATAAAGCTTTAAAATCCATTTTTACAACACCCTAACATTTTAGTTATTTTTTCGTACACAAATACGCTATTACTATATTATACCTGTAATTGCATAATTTTATCGTATGTTTGAATGATTTTACCTGTGATTTGGGTAGCTACGTTAACATTAATCTCTGCTTTTGCCATTGCTGTCATAACATCGTGAATATCAACGTCATCATTTCCGGACATAACATCTTTTAACAGATTATCCGGAGCATTCAAATCTTTGTTGAAATTTTCGACCAATCCTGATAAAACCCCTTTGAAGTCACCTACAGCAGGTTCTTCAATACGAGTCATACGTGCAGGATACATTCCGACTATACCTGTATCCAGTTTCGTATGTTGAATACGTGCTGCTAAATCATAATGTGGATAAAATCCGCTTGCAAAACCGTTTGTCATTTTTACACCTTCTTCCTTCTGTCTTGATGAAGTTATTATCGGCATAAATTCAAATAAAATTAGTTCTTTTGATAAAATCTCATCTATTTGTGTTAGTTATTCTACCTGAATTCGTCCGATTATATTACGGAGGTTTTGCTATTATATTTAATAATTATTTTTATAAAGTCAAAAAAACCGTTAAAATATTTTAATATCTTAACGGTTTTTACAATTTGTTTTAAAATTATTTTCCTGAAAGAACAATCGTGAAATCAGAATTCCCTACACAATACAACTTAATCGGATCATAAACATATTGCGTTTTTTGTAAGAATGGAATTTTTTCTTTCAGATACTTATAAAAACTATTGGAAACGCTATTGTTATGTGCAATGAACTGTGTATGCGGAAGTGCACCTGATTGCATCATATTAACAGTATAGCCAAGTTCAGTGAGTTGTATTTTTAATGCGGCAGCTTTTTCTGCTTGAGCAGGTGTATAAATAATTCCACCAACAAGTTGTCCGCTCATATCTCTATTATTATCTTCTCTATAAATTAAACGATTAACAACATCTTGAACCTGATCAGGATTCAAAATCCAATAACTTATACCGCTTTTTGAACTTGGAGCACCCGGAAGCATTGCTATTTGGATATTACCTTCATCAAAACCTTTTGCCATTGCTGCAAATTGAGTTAATTCATAAGGTGACATATCTGTTTTTATATATTTTTTTGAAATATTAACAATTTGAGGAATTTTTGAAATAACAGCAGGGTTTTGAAGACGTTCCAAGAACCCTCTCAAGAACCATTGTTGTCTTTGTGTTCTACCAATATCACCAAGACCATCATGTCTAAATCTTAAGTATCCTACAGCCTGTTGACCTGATAAAACATGATTACCTTTTTCAAGATTGATATGAAGTTTACACGCAAAATCATCATATTTCATTCTTTTTTCGACATAAATAGGAATACCGCCAAGTGCATCGATAATTTCACGTACACCCTCATCGTGTACACAAATATACCTATCGATTCTTACACCTAAAGTATCTTCAATAGTTTTCTTTGCCATATCAATACCACCATAAGCATGAGCGGCATTGATTTTATCAGTGCCATGATCTCCCGGAAGATATACCTTACTATCTCTCGGAATAGAAATTGCATTCACAGAGTGAGTTGCAGGATCAATATTCATAAGAATAATAGTATCTGAACGGGTACCCTTCCAAGTATCAGTATTACTGCCGTTAGAATCAACCCCAAGCAACAATATATTTTGTTGTCTTCCAAGCAAAGACCAACCACTTGATGAACGGGTATGTGATTTGATAGCATGACCGATTGTTAATAACTCTCTGGTAATAACGCTATCTTCACCAAATATTCCAATAATAAGTTCATCTTTTTGAACAAGCCACAAACCTAAAGCTAAAACACAACATACACCCAAAACGAATGTTAATAAAGATTTAGCAAAGTTTGAAGTTTCTTCTCTCTCTTCTCTTATATGTTTCAAGAAAGCTGTATATTCCTCTTCATCACGAGAACGCATTCTTTGTTTACTCATAATAATATCTCCAAGTATATTTTTAAGAAATCAAAATAGTTTTATAAAAGCTTACTCTTCTGTTGGAGCATTAGCATCAACAGAAAGTTCTATTTTTGTCTGAGCAACTTCTTCTACCACAGCGTCATCAGATGTTGCTGCTTGTTCAGATTTATCGTCTTTTGATGTGTTAACAATTTTTTCTACAGAAACAACAGAATCATTATCAACAAGATTTTGTGCTCTTACACCGGTAGCAGGTCTACCTTGTTGAGAGATAGAATTAGCTTTAATTCTTGTAACAATACCGTTTGCTGTAACCATCATAACTTCATCATCTTCTTCAACAATAGTCAATGCTACTAATCTTGAAGTATTAGATTTGAACTTAGCAGCGATAAGACCGATACCGCCTCTGTTTTGACTTCTGAATTCAGACAACTTAGTACGTTTACCAAAACCGTCAGAAGTTACCACAAGTAAATCCGCATCATAATCACTAGGAACAATGTCACAACCAATAAGTGTATCACCTTGACGTAACTTCATTGATGTAACACCTCTTGCACTTCTTCCTAATGGTCTTAAATCAGAAATAGGGAATCTTATAGCCATACCACAAGATGTACCAATAATTATTTCATCATTAGGTTGTGCAAGTTTAACCCAGTTCAACTTATCACCTTCTGTTAATGAGATTGCAATAATACCGTTTCTACGTATATTAGCAAAGTTTTCAAGCTCAATTCTCTTGATAGAACCGTTTTGAGTTAACATAATAAGGTTAGTATCAGGAGCAAAATCGCTAATAGGAACAACTGCTGTAATAGATTCATCTTGTCCGATTGGTAAAACATTTACAATAGGTAAACCTTTAGCTTGACGACCACCTTCAGGGAAATCATATACATTCAAGCTGTAAACCACGCCCTTAGAAGAGAAGAACAAGACTTTATCATGCATCATAGCAGTAAAGAAATGTTCAATATCATCATCGTCTTTTGTTTTCATACCACTCTTACCACGAGTTGCACGATTTTGACGTTCGAATGTATCAAGACTAATACGTTTCAAATAACCTTGACGAGTAATAAATACAGCCATTGGTGTATTTGGAGTTAAATCTTCGATTGTAACTTCACCTTGTTCAGGAAGAATTTGAGTTCTTCTGTCATCGCCATATTTTTCTTTATCTTCTTGTAATTCATTTTTAATAATATTAAGAACTTTTTGTCTGTCAGCAAGAATAGCTTCGTATTCTGCGATTTTCTTTTGAAGCTCATCATATTCATTCTTAATCTTATCTTGTTCTAATCCTGTCAATCTTCTTAATTGCATTTCAAGAATAGCATTAGCCTGATCAACATCAAGACCAAATCTTGTCATTAAGCCTGTTCTTGCTTCATCAGTAGTTTTTGATTTCTTAATAAGTTCAATAACTTCATCAAGAGAACCCAAAGCAATCAATAAACCCGCCAAGATATGAGCTCTCATTTTCGCTTTTTTCAAGTAGAAAATAGTTCTTCTTGTAACAATCTCAACCCTGTGTTCAACAAATTCGCTTAATACTTCATATAGGTTCATCAATCTTGGCTGCTGACCACACAAAGTAACCATATTAACACCGAATGATGTAGCTAATTGAGTATATTTGAACAAATTATTTTTAACAACATCAGGATTAGCATCACGTTTAAGCTCAATAACAATACGCATACCTGAACGGTCAGATTCATCTCTTAAGTCAGAAATGCCGTTAATTTTTTGATCTTTAACAAGTTCTGCAATTTTTTCAATAAGCAATGCTTTATTAACTTGATAAGGAATCTCTGTAACAACAATAGCCGTTCTTGACTGACGTCCGTTACCGCCTGCAATTTCTTCAATAGTAGCCACAGCAGACATCTTAATTGAACCTCTGCCTGTTTCATAAGCCTGCTTAATATCATTTAAGCCAATAATAGTTGCAGCAGTCGGGAAGTCAGGGCCCTTAATATGCTCCATAAGTCCCTCAATAGTAATTTGAGGATTATCAATTAAAGCGATTGTACCATCAACAATTTCATTCAAGTTGTGAGGCGGTATATTAGTAGCCATACCAACCGCAATACCTGAAACACCGTTAAGCAACAACATAGGTAATCTTACAGGAAGTACGGATGGTTCTTGAAGCGAACCATCAAAGTTTGGTGTAAAATCTACTGTTTCACAATCGATATCTGCAAGCATAGATGTAGTAATCTTATGCATACGTGCTTCAGTATAACGCATCGCAGCAGCACCATCACCGTCAACAGAACCAAAGTTGCCGTGACCATCTACAGTTAAGTATCTTGTTGAGAAGTCTTGTGCCATACGAACAAGAGCTTCATAAACAGCTGTATCGCCGTGAGGGTGATATTTACCAAGAACTTCACCTACGATACGAGCACACTTTTTAAACGGTTTATCAGGAGTCATACCTAGCTCATTCATCGCAAACAAAATACGTCTGTGAACAGGCTTCAAACCATCACGAACATCCGGAAGTGCACGACCTACAATTACACTCATTGCATAATCGATATAACAACGCTTCATCTCATCTCTAATATTAACCGGAACTATTTTACCGTCTTCGAACATATTTTGTTGAGCCAAAATCTTTCTCCTTATTCCCCTATTTTCTATAATTGTATCACAAACAGGCTTAGTGTAAAGGAAACAAGAAAATTTTTACAATGTGAAACCATTCAATAACCATTGCAAAGAATTTGCACTTAATGTATATTTTAACTATGGGTGGAGCATATCAAAAAACATTAAAAGCACTTGAATATGACAAAGTTCTTGAAGAATTGTCGAATTTTTCACGCTGTGATTACTCAAAAGAATTATGTTTAGACCTGACACCGGACAAGGAAGTCAACACAATTCAAACAATGCTTAACTATACAAAAGAAGCCCTAAATATATTAGACAACGCTCTTGATATTCCGTTAGAATACGTTATAAATATTAAAGATATCGATTTAAAACCGGAATATTTTATAGAAACAGAGCTCATTGATTTTGCAAAAACAATCAGAAGCTCACGCCTAGTAAAAAATTTTATAAAAGAAAACTCATCTCAAGATTCTTTATTATTTAATACAAGTTTGAAATTATATACAAACAAGGAACTTGAAGATAAAATAAATGATACTTTTGATGAAAACTATAATGTAAGACAAAATGCAACACCAACATTAAGCGGGTTATATTCTTCATTAAAAGATACAGAATCATCTTTAAAAGAAACTGTTACAAAACTGCTAAACTCTCCTGAGTTTAACAAGCACTTGCAGGAACAAATTTATACAGTAAGAGATGACAGAATTGTTTTTCAGGTTAAAGCACCTGATAAAAATAAAGTTTCTGGTATTGTTCACGACGTATCTGCAACAAACAAAACTTTCTACATAGAACCAAATCAAATTGTACCTCTGAATAATAAAATCAGGGAAGTTAAAGCTAAGATACACGGCGAAATAATAAATATCCTAATCTCACTCAGCAAAGATATAAAAGCTGATATAGATGAGATTAAAAATAGTATCAAAACTCTTGGTGAAATAGATTTTCATTTTGCAAAAGCAAGATATGCAATAAAAACTCACGCAGCAGAACCAACACTTGAAGAAAAGAAAATAATAAAAATAGAACGTATGCGGCATCCATTGCTTATCGGACGTGTTGAAAAACTTGTAGAAAATGATTTTGAGATAGGAAAAGATTATCATTCTGTATTGATTACAGGTTCAAACACAGGCGGAAAAACCGTAGCAATGAAAACCATAGGACTATTCCTGCTTATGGCTAAATCCGGAATGTTTTTACCTTGTGCGGAAGCACATATTTATCCGTTCAAAAACGTTTTTGCAGATATTGGAGATGATCAAAACATTTTACAAAATCTATCAACATTCTCTTCTCACATGACAAATATTATTGATATCTTAAATCTTTCCAATTCAGACACATTTGTACTAATAGATGAATTGTGTGCAGGCACAGACCCGGTTGAGGGTGCAGTACTTGCAGAAGTTATATTAAAAAGATTAAAACAGTTATCTTCAAAATCAGTGATAACAACTCACTATGGAGAGCTAAAATCTCTTGAATATAGTGACAGCTATTTTAAAAATGCCTGCGTTGAATTTGACACAGAAACATTATCTCCAACCTATAATCTTATAATCGGTATACCGGGATTAAGCAATGCGATTGCGGTTTCTTCTAATCTCGGATTAGATAAAAGTCTTGTAAAACAAGCTCAGGATTTATTATATAACCAAAAAGATAATTCTCTTGAAGTTGTTGAACGCCTCCAAGACACACACCAACAACTTACAAAAAACCTTAAAAGTGCAGAGGAAACAAATGCAGAAGCAATAGACCTTAAGAAAAAATATGAAAAAGAAGTTTCTGAGCTTAAAAAATCCAAAAACAAAACTATTAAACATATAAAAAATAGGTTTGATAATGAACTTGATGCCGTAAAAGCAGAAATAAAAGAGATTTTAGACGAATTAAGAAAGAACCAATCAGAAAAAATCGCACGTCGTTCATATTTACGTCTTGCCAATCTTGAACATAAGTTCAGGGGAGAACTTAGCGAATTGGAAGAAAGCGAAAAATATGATGAAATTAACTGGGATAACGCTAAAATTCATGATATTTTCATTGTAAAAGAACTAAATCAAGAAGTAGAACTACTTTCGTTACCAGATAAAAATAAAAATGTTTTTGTTCAAATGGGAAACATTAAAACAAAAATTAAACAATCCAAACTTGCAGTTTATAACAAAGCACTTATTAAAAAATCTGTTTCTAAACCGGTTAAACCATCCACGAACTTTGAACTTAAACGTTATGCAATGTCAAATTCATTGGATTTGAGAGGTTTTAGAGTAGAAGAAGCATTAGACGAACTTGAAGCATATCTTGATAAAGCAAGCTTGGTAAACTTAACTCCTGTATTTATCATACACGGTCATGGCACAGGTGCATTAAAATCAGCTGTAAGAGATTTCTTATCAACATCACCTTATGTTGCCAAATACAGGGTTGGAGAGAACGCAGAAGGCGGTGACGGCGTAAGCGTTGTTGATATAAATTAGTTTATTAATATAAGAGAAAACAAAACGACCTTTTCTATTTAGTTAAGGTCGTTTTATATATTTTTAAAAGCAACTTAAGCTTTTAAATCAGTTTCTATTTTCGCAAGAATTTCTTCAAGCTTAGATGCATCTTTAATACCACCTTGTGCAAAATTTGGTCTGCCGCCACCATTTGCACCCGTAGCTCTTGCTATTTCTCCGACAATCTTACCTGCATTTACACCAGCTTTAACAAAACTGTCAGAAACTTTTACAAGCACCATCTTTTCAGAAGCAAGTACGATTATTGACTCACCCAACTTATTAGATAACAATTCTACACCTGCTTTAATAGCATCATTATCAAAGTTTTCAATCTTAGTGATAAATAATTTACCACCATTGATATCTTGAGCCTTAGACAAGAATGAACCAAACTTCGCTCTTGCATTTTCTGCCTTAAGTTCTGATATTTGTTTTTGTTGTTCTCTATTTTCTTCAGAAAGCTTATCAACACGCTCAACAATTTCATCATAATGAACCTTAAATTTTGCTGATAGCTTATCTATTTCATCAGATTTGGCATTCATATATTCCAGTGCCGCATCAGATACAACAACTTCTATTCTTCTTGTACCTGCTGCAATAGCACCTTCAGAAACGATTTTCAACAATCTTAAATCAGAAGTAGAACCTGCATGAGTACCCGCACAGAATTCTTTTGAAATACAAGCTTCATCATCACCAATACATACTACTCTGACAACATCGCCATATTTTTCACCAAATAACGCTGTTGCACCTGTAAGTTTTGCTTCTTCTATACTTAAAATATCTGTATGTAATTTGATATCAGACTTAATCCAGTTGTTGATGATTTTTTCAACTTTTTTAACTTCTTCAGGAGTCATAGCTCTTGAGAATGTAAAATCGAATCTCATTCTATTTTCTTCAACCTGAGAACCTGCCTGTTTAACTTCATCCCCAAGCACCTTAATCAATGCCGCTTGAAGTAAGTGAGCAGATGTATGGTGAACACGAATTTCAGCACGACGTTCAGAATCAATAATAGCTTTAACCTCTGCACCGATTTCAATATCACCATTTATAACTTTTGAACGATGAACATATAGTTCATTAACTTTGAATGTTGTAAGAACTTCAAGTTTTAACGTATCATTTTCAATAATACCAGAATCGCCTGTTTGCCCGCCGCATTCAGCATAGAATGGAGTTCTATTTAAGACAACATCAACATAACCTTCCCCATCAATAGTTGCAAGGATTTTTGCATCACATTCAGTTTGTTCATATCCTACAAACTCTGTTGAGCCAACTTCTTCCTCAACTTTTGCATATTTGATATCACCTGTTACACTGATTTTTGCAGTTGCAGCTTTAGCACGGTCTTTTT
>JAMPEO010000160.1 GCA_023665105.1 Candidatus Gastranaerophilales bacterium
TGTACCTTTAGGGATATATGGCGGATTAGATATTATTAAATCATATTTATCGTTAATATTGGAAAATAAGTCTGATTCTACAAAATTAATATTTTGTAAATTAAGTTTTAGAGCATTCTCTTTTGCTATTTTTAATGCATTTATAGAAATATCTACAGTTGTAACATTAGCACTTGTGTTTTGTGATATTGCACATGCTATACAGCCTGAGCCTGAACCAATATCCAAAATATCCGAGAAATTGTTTGCTTTAATAATATCAATAGCATGTCTTACTACTAGCTCCGTTTCATCTCTTGGGATAAGTACGTCGGGTGTAACCTTATACATACTTCCCATAAAATATGCTTCTCCAATAATATATTGAATTGGCTGTTTTGTTTTTGCCCGAAGTTCAGCTTTATCTTTTACTATTTTAAGCTTTTCGTAATCAAGCGGTTTACCCATCACTATATCAATCGCTCTATAATTACAAAAATGCTCAATTAGCATTTTAACTTCAATATTTGCTTCTCTTTCTTCAATACCACTATTCGTAAGTATTGATACAATTTCCGGAATGTTCATTTATTATCTTATCTATCTCATTTCTCATATCAAGTTTTGACAACTCGTTAATATCTTTTTTCTCTATATTATATTTTTTGCATAAACGCTCATAATAATAAAGCTGTTTTTTTGTAGGTGCTTCCTTTGACATTTTTACTTCTTGCAAAAATTTGCGTTTTTTCTTCTCAAATTCTTTTTGTTTTGCAATGATTGGAGCTTGTGTTTGTTTGTAATTATAATATCTTTTACAAGCATTTATATAGTCTTTTGTATCCTTTATAAATTCATAATCTTCAAGATTATCTTCTAAAAAGGGGTATCTTGAACTGTTTATTTTTAGATAATATGTTTGTTCTTCTACAAATTCATCTAAGATTTTATCAGTTGTTAATTCCAAATTCTGTTTAACAAATGAACGCAGAAAAGTACATAACATACTTTTCTGCGTTTTATCAAATTTTGTATATATTCTTTGTTTTGTTGCGTACATTTACTTTAGCGAATCTCTAATCAAATCTTGAACATTGAATTTCTTTTGAGATTGTCTAAATGCTAATAGTTTTGAGTATAAATCACTCTTAACCGGATTAGATTGGTATACTTTATTTTCAACTTCAGGTAATTTAACCTCAGATGGTTTTATATCTGTTTCATTAGATGTAACAAGTTTCAACATATTTGATTCTCTCTCTTTTGTCATTTGTACCTCGTATATATATAAAGTATATACCTCAAAAAAAATTGCCTTTTTTATTTCCTAATATTAAGTATTGTAACAAATTTACATAATCTGTCAATATATTGTTATAAAATATCACTATTATTTGTGATATGTTTCATTATTTAATATTTTAAAAGCTCTGTAGATTTGTTCTATGAGTATCAATCTGGTGAATTGATGTAAAAAAGTCATTTTTGATAGGCTTAGTTTGAAAGTTGCTCTATCAGATACACATTTAGCTAATCCGCATGATGAACCAATTACAAATATTACTTCTGATATTCCATCATTTGTGATATTTTGAATTTTTTCTGCAAGTTCTTCTGAAGAAAGTTGTTTACCTTTTATTTCCATTGTTATAACATAATCGTTATTTTTTATATAAGAGAGTATTTTTTCTCCTTCTTGTTCCAGAACTTTTTCGGTTAGGTTTATATCTTTGATTTCTATTGGCTGCAATTCGACTATTTCAAAAGAGGTGTATGGAGTAAGACGCTTTTCAAATTCTGCAATACCTTCTTTTAAAAACTTTTCTTTTATTTTTCCTAAAGCTATTATTTTAATTTTCATGTTATTTCATTTCTTCTGATTCGTTTAATAAATCCAACATTGTTTTTGATTCGCCCCATTCGATATCCAAATTTCTTGCAATGCTTAGTTTCATTATACTTTTTCTACTTATTCTGTATGCTTTTGGCTCTGTTTTCGATAAAGGAATTCCGTCTTTTTCTGATACAATTTGTCCTATTTCTTTATCATAAACACTATTATAATTTAAACCTAACTCGTGGCAAAAAGGAATTGTTAAATGCTCATCTTCATGTTCGCACAATAGTCCAAAAGTTCTACAGATTATCCCTCGATTGTTATATACTGAACATTTTTTATCTATTAAAAATGGGCATTTATACATAAATGATTCTTCTGCACATTGTTTTTTTAAGTTATTTATTTCTTTTAAATTGTTCTTTATTTTATTTTTTGTTGATTCAGGTAGTTGTCTATATCCATCCATCAAGTATGTAAATTCTATTTCTGAAAATGGATACTCTCCTCTTTCACAGCAATATGAGCAGCCCTCTTTGCATTTAATAAATTCTGCTTGATTTACAAACATACGCTCTAATTCTTTATTAAGCGTATGAATAAATATTTTGTATCTCTGTTCTAAATTAAACTCAGTCATTTTCTTTTATTTCTGTAATATTATTAAACATCTGGTATAACTTTCATCCATTGGTAAGTCATATTCAATGCTTGGCTTGATTTTAAGATGATATTTACGTATTAAATTTATTGAATTGTCAATTTCTTCTTCTGCTGTTTTAGATTTATATAAAACCATATAACCGTCTTTTTTTAATAACGGATATGCATATTCAATCAGTTTATCTATTTTAGCGACAGCCCTGCTTGTGATAACATCAAATTCTCTATCGTTCAGATTTTCTACTCTATCTCGAATAAATTTAATATTTGCTAAATTTAAATTATTTGAAATATTAGTTACCGCATTTATTTTTTTTTGAATACTATCAATTCCGGTTACTTTTATTTGAGGATACTCTATTGCTATAGGAATTGATGGGAAACCGCCGCCGGTACCTATATCCAAAATTGTTTCCGGAATATATTTATATTCTTTAAAAAAAAGTTTTATAGCTAAAGAATCGTAAATATGTTTTGGATATAGAAATTCTTCTTCCTTTTTTGAAATAAGATTAAGCGTTTTGTTTGTATTTAAAAATATTTCTGTATATTTTGTAAAATCTTTTTCTATTATAAATTTATTCATAATCCGGTGCTAATTCTCCAAATTTTTCTTTTCCAATCATAGCTCGAATATCTTCTAAGCGTGATTTTAGTTTTTCTAAGTTATATTCGCTAAAAGAATTTTTTCCTGCTCTATATAAAGCTAAATATTCACTAAGTGCATTATTGGGACGAGAATAATCATAATATAAATCTCCCAATTTTAAAGTTGAGTCTATAATAGCATGAATATCTTTTGTATTTATAGCATGTTCTTTTGCTTCTATAAGCATATTAAGACGTAAGTCTTTTTCTTTTCGGTCTGTTAATTCAGCAATTTTTACTAAAGAATAGTACATTCCAAAATCGTTGCTATTAGCTTTATCTGCATTGTAAGCTTTTTCAAAGCAATCTTTTGCTTCTTGAAGTAATTCGTTGTCATAAAATAAGTCACCTAAATTTGAATATGCAAGAGCAGTATATTTGCTTGTAGGTTCGTTTATTTCTATACATTTTTGGTAGTACTCAACTGCATTATTTATGTCATTTATTTCATCCGAAAGAATTGCATATTTGAAGAATAATTCTAATGCAGTCGATTTTTCTGTATTTGCATCAATATGTTTAATCCCTGCTCGGTAATATTCTATAGCTGTATCTTTGTTTGATGATGACAGGGCAATATTACCTAATAATATATTTGAATCAGCTAAGATTTGTGGGTTTTTAGAAACTACTAAGAGCTGTTTTAAAAGCTGTATTGCATCCATAATTCTGTAACTTTGATAATATATATGTGCAGTTTCGTATTTGATTTTGTCTAAATTTTCTTTGTCATTTATATTTTTATAATGCTTTTCTAATATATCATTGTAATATAAAGCATATTTCCATTTTGCAAGTTTTGTGTATGTTGCCGATAGCATTGTATATGTATTATAAAGCAGGTGTAAATCTGTTATATCTTGTTTTCTTGAAAGAATAACAGATAATATATCTAATGTTTGAATATAATTATATTTTTGGAATGTGTCTTCTGCCATTGCAAAAAGTTCATTATTATTATATTTTTCAAGATTTTCATTATTCTTTGAAATGATTTGCTCTGGCACGTTTTCTTCTGTGTTATTTTCGTTAGGAAGTTCCTCCGCAATAATGGGTGTATCAGAATAGTATGCTAGTTCACTGCTCATTGTTGCTCTGGAAATGGTTATATCTCTATCATCCGGAGCCAGTTCGAGTTGTTGTTGGTAGTACGCTGCTAATTTTTCTTTTGAAACTTCTTCTCGAGCATTAGGTGCAAGTTGTTGTTTTAAGAAATTTGTCGGATAATAAGTATTACCTTTCTTATATATGTAAGAGTTTTCACTAAGAGTTTTTAATACTTTTTCAGGAAATCCCCCAAGTTTTTCTAAAACTTTTGCATTAAGACCGTGATGAAGCCTTAAAAATAAATTGAATGCTGATTTTGTTGTTCCAACAATTAGTGTATAGTATGTTTTTGCAA
>JAMPEO010000161.1 GCA_023665105.1 Candidatus Gastranaerophilales bacterium
CAGTGCAATGAGAGATAATTAATAAAGTTATAAATTGAACTTGTTTATGCAATAATAAACACAGGGGTTTTAGCTAATGAAAATTGAAAAAGGGTTACTGGAAGCATTTAATGATGATATGCCAGATAAGATTCTGGCAATGCTTTTAAGTTCAACATGTAAAGATGTAACTTGGACTGTTCAAACAGAAGAACAGCTTACAGAGATTTACAACTTATTTGAAAATGTGGCAAATGCTTTCTTTTACTATTTATATGACTATGAAGATAATTATCTTGAGCAAGAAGAAATAGAAGAATCAGAGGAGTTAATTTGTGATACAGACTATGCTTTATTATCC
The DNA here is from genome assembly GCA_023665105.1 of Candidatus Gastranaerophilales bacterium. Taxonomy (GTDB): domain Bacteria; phylum Cyanobacteriota; class Vampirovibrionia; order Gastranaerophilales; family Gastranaerophilaceae; genus UBA2883. Next base: position 341 of record JAMPEO010000161.1, read on the forward strand.
GAAAAAGCACTTGCTTCTGAAAATTTCACAATAGGTGCTGATTCTTGGACATTATCATCTAGCAAAGAAACTGACGGATATAAATTCACATTATCTTTAGATGATGAGGATAAATTCAAACAAGCCTTGAAGGGATACTTTTCTCACTTTGAAATTGATGACCTTATTAATGAAGATGAAAATATATTGTTAAAAGAAGCCCATGAAAAGAATTTGTTAGATATGATGACAGCCGATAAATACAATTTATCGCACTTCCATGTTTGTGATATCAAATATATTAAACCTATTTATTGCGGCATTGTTCAAAATACTATTTTTCTACACGATTCCAAGATTGAATTAAGCAATGATTTTGAAGTAGTAAGTTTCAAATGTACTATTGACGGTACGGACTTTGTCGAAAGCCAAAAGAAAGAGAAAATCAAGAAACAACAGGCAAACAAGAAACCAAGAACTCGTTTTTCACCAAGCGTTCAAGACCTTTATGATTATATCAAAAGGTATGCCCCAGCTAAGAATTACGAAATCTATAAAGAAGATTTAGTTGGAGAAGACAGACGAAATAAGTTATATGCTGGTATGGGTATGCTCACAACAATGGTAAATCGCCTCAATAAAGAATATAAAGAGATTTCAAATACAGATACAACACTAATGAAGTATGATAAATTTCTTGATTGTTATTTAATAGAGAATATCTGGGGAAATTGAACTGTTATTTATTAGAATAACAAATTTATAAATTACAATGTGGCTACTATTCAATATTGAGTAGCCTTTTTAGTGTGCCTAATTTTCAGAATAACAACTATTGTTATTCTGGTTATCGTGGTCAGTCAAACTGCCAAAGTAAACAGAAATAGGAGATATTGAAATGGCAAGACAAAAGACACACAAATTAACAGCAGCAGAAATTGAAGAATTAAGACAGGATGAAGAATTCATTGCGAATCTTACACTTGATGATGAACCTAAGAATGAATTTGAAACCTCATTTGATAGGGAAATTTATGACTATGATTATGAGCGTGAAGATGATTACTCAAATGATGAAATAATTAAATCAGTAAAGCAGCTCAATAATTCTATTAGCTTTGATTCCATTAAACTATTATTACCTCTTGTAGAAGCTGAATATGTTGGATTCAATGTTGAAAGAGACTGTTTCTTTAGAAGCACAACCCCGGAAAAACCTACAAAAGAGAAAGAAGACATGTTAAACCTTGTAGGAGTAGCCAAAAAGAAGATTGCCACTATGAAATTGTCGAAAAGAGAAGAAGACTATTCTGACAAAAGCATGGAATTTGAATATGCTAAAACAAAATATCCCAATGCAAAGCCATTCTTTGATTATTGTTGTCGATTGGGTGTAGGGCATATGTATTTTAAAGGTGGCTGTTTTATATGTCAAATCGGTGGAAAAATTACAGCAAAGAAGGGGTGCTTAGGTCTTATTAACAAAGACAATATAAATGAAGCCTTGAATAAGCTCAAAGGCAATTTAATTAAATTTGATAATGACAAATTTATAGAAAAAGCTCAGGTGTTATTGGTTCATGTAACCAGTGATATTATGGTGTCAGATGTAAATTCAAATATAAAAGCGTTTTCAAGCTATCTACCGCTAAGAACAGATAAGTTTAGTGTCTTAAAATATTCAAATGGCTATGAAATATTACCAAGAGGTAAACAGGGAGCAAATACAGCAAGACATAGCTTTGCAATTTATGCTAAAGCAGGTGAAATCCAGTATAGCGACCAATCCAGTTATAAACGAATAATTAGTAAACAAGGTTTGAAATTGGCTGATAAAGTGTTGCGATTGGAATTGAAACTTTATAATTATAAAGCTATAAGAACTTACCTTGCCCCAGAAATGGAAAAAGATACCATTACTCTAAAGGAATTATTAAACTGCACCCAGACTCCTATTCTTCAAAGATTAAAAGAATTGGAAATTACGCAAGACAATCTTATTAAAGCAAAAGGAGAATATATTTCCTTTTCAGAAGATAAGCTCCCCGGTTTGAAAGAATTGCAAACAATGCATGGTCTGATACACCTGTTGAAATTAAACAACTACTCTTTAGATAAAGTTAGAAGTTATCTTGAAGTTGAAACAGGCAAGAATGTTCGTTCAGATGAATTAAAGAAAGCCAGAGAGATTTTACAGCGATACATAGCTTGTTATAAACCCCGTACAGTGGCACTCTTAAATAAATTGCTAACAGGCATGAGTTATTAAGGGGGGATTATGGCAAAGAAATTAAATATTGCTTTTGTTTCACACAGTGCCCCTGCTGATAACATTGTTTCAAATGCACTATTAGCACAACTTATGGTTACAATAACACAAATCGGTATTAGGGTTGACAAGGCCAATGATGAATATAGTAAAATGGAAAAGGAGATAAAAGAAGTTGAAGAAAATTAGTTCAAGAAAAATTGTTGTAGGTTACGGCAGGGTAAGTTCAGCAGAACAAGCTAGCAGTGGACTAAGTTTGGATATGCAAAGGTCAGAATGCGAAAAGAAAGCCAAGACACAAGGCTATGATTTTATGTATTTTGAAGATGCAGGAAAAACAGGTTCCAATACCAATCGTAAGGGGCTTAAAGCTATGCTTAAATATGTAAAAGAACACAAAAGCGAAGTTGCCTATGTTGTTGTGTGGAAATTAGACAGACTCTCTCGTTGCTTGGAAGACTTTTTTGCTGAAATACTCAAACCAATCAAGAAATATGGTTGCACTATTGCAAGCGTAATGGAAAACTTTGATGATATAAGAAAAGTAAAGAAAGTTCTTATTGGTGTTTATATCGGACAAGCAGAAGATGAGCTTGATAACATTAAAGATAGGACAAGTTCGGTTCTTCGTAATCGAGCTGAAAAAGGATACAAATTAGGGAAAGCTCCTGTTGGATATTTAAACAAAAGAGATAACCAAGGACATGGAATTATAGTACCTGACCCTGCAACCAGACATTATATTGAAAGATGTTTTGAATTGTATGCAACTGGACTATTCTCTTATGAGCGTATAGGCAAAGAACTTTCAAAATATGGATTCATTGATAGCAAAGGCAAGCCTTACACTGTGAAAAGAATACAAGATATTATCAAAAACCCTGTATATGTTGGAAAAGTTACCCACGGCGAAGATATATTTGATGGTGTACATGAAGCGATAATATCTGATGAACTATTTTACAGAGTGCAGCTTATGCTAAAGGGTGAAACTATCAAAAGCCCCAAGGGTTTAATGTATAATTATTCAAATTTTATCAAATGTGCAAAATGTGGTTATAGTATGGTTGGCATAACCAAAACCGGGGCACACAATAGCGGAAAATACACATATTATCACTGTTCGAATTATTCAAAGGCTCATAAGAAAGAAAAGAATATTAATGAAGTCCTAATTGATGAAGCTATGCAAGAAGTAATCGAAAGTTTTGATATCACCGAAAAGGAAATCAAAGTTATAAGGAAGGAAGTATTTAAGGCGATTGATGACCTCAAAAAGTATGAGCATAAATCAATTAACGAACTTCGCAAACAATATGATGAACTTACAGACTTAATCGCAGAGCAACTCACGCAGAAAAATACTGATAAACTAGGGGTTAGTGATACAACACGAGCAGAGATAATCCGAAAATTAGAAGTACGCAAAAAGACCGTAGCAAATGAGATTGCCAATCTTGCAGAAAATTCCAAAGATACAACTAAACGAATAAGTATCTTAATTGATTTTGCAAACAGAATCCCGGAATTGTATTTGAAAGCCACACTTGAAGAAAAACGATTGATATTGAATACAATTTGCGAAAGCATTATCTATGATGAAGATACAAATACATTAACGGTTAAATTAAGACCAGTGTTTGAACATCTAAGACAATTAAAATTACAAAAGAAGCAAGAATTTTCAGCAAATCTTGAAACCTTGACTGGAACCCTTGAAACTCGTTCAGAGAGTGCAAAACAAGCTCTCCAAAACAGCACTTTAGATTTAAGCAAAATAACAGTGATTGGAACCCGTAAGAACAGCTTAAATACTGAAATAGAGCCTCATCATGGAGACTCTAAAAAGTTAAATGTCGAAGACGGGACTTGAACCCGTACAGATTGCTCCACACGCCCCTCAAA